>DASZKL010000053.1:0-11589 GCA_035947015.1 Rubrobacteraceae bacterium | reverse complement strand
GTGAGCTGGGTGCTCTCTATGTGGCAGTGGCCGTCGAGAAAACCCGGCGCCACGTAACGGCCCTCGGCCTCGACGATCCGGGTCTCGTCCCCGATAGTATGGCTCGCATCGAACCCGACATACGCGATGCGAGAGCCCTGCGCGGCGACGCTGATGTTGGGCAGGATCTCACCGGTGGTCACGCTCACGAGCGTTCCGCCGCGGATGACCAGCGTGGCGGGAAGCTCCCCCCTGGCGGTAGCCGCCAGGTCCCGGGTCATCTCGTGCAGAGGCGCCCTTCTGAAGTCCGACATCCCGATCCTTTCTCTCCGCAAAAGTCCGCCACCCCCGAGAAGCCGGGCGGCCGTATTGTTCATGACGAAAAGCAGAGCCAGACGTGCGGTTCGGCGGACCGTCCGTCATTACGCATCGGCTCCATTCCCTACTTTTCGCGTAACGAACGCGCGAAGTTCTGCAATGGAGTGTACGGTTCCGCAGACTTTTGTGTCAAGCAAGGTAGGTAAGTAGCTGCAAGGCAGGGAGGTCTATCCTCACCCTCAACCTTCACGCCGGGTAGACGCGGCTGCGAAAGCTACAGCCTGCGCGCGGGCGACCATCCTCACCGCCTCGGGCGGGGGCAGAAAGCGCGGGTGGTGCAGGGGCAGCCGCCCGGTGCCGGGGGCGCCGTCGAGGCCAACGAAGACCATCAGGGTAGGCGCCAGGAGCCCGTAGAAGCCGAAATCGTCGGAACCGCAGGAGATAAGGGGCGGAGCCAGCTCGAAGCCAGCCTCCGGAGCCAGAGCGCGTGCCGCCGAGGCGATGGCGGCGTCGTTTACCGTTGCGGGCTCCCCTTTCGCAACCTCGACCCTCGCGGCGCAACCGTGGAGGCGGGCTGTGGTCTCGACGATCTCGCGGGCTGCCTCGTGCAGGGGCTCGCGATCCTCTGGGTTCAGCGCACGCAGCGTGCCGCCCGCCTCGGCCACCTCGGGGATGACGTTCTCGGCCGACCCCGCGCGGGTCCATCCTATGCTCAGGACGCCCGGGTGCGTCGGATCCAGCCTGCGACCTACGAGTGCCTGGAGCGCCACGACTATGTGGGAGAGGGCGAGGATCGGATCGCGGGTCCTGTGAGGATAGGCCCCGTGGCCGCCGAGCCCCTCTACGATTATGCGGAGGTGATCGCAGGAGGCATTCACCGGGCCGGGTTCGACGCTCACGGAGCCCCACGGCACCTCGGGGTGGACGTGCGCCGCCACGAAGGCACCGACTCTCTCGCCGGGTACAAGCTGGCGGGAGATCACCTCAGCCCCCGATGGGTGGGACTCCTCGCTGGGTTGGTAGAGGGCTAGCATGGGCCCGGCGAGAGAATCCTCAGACCGGCGCGCGGCGCGGAAGAGGGCGGCGAGCGCGGCCATGTGCACGTCGTGGCCGCAGGCGTGCATAAAGTCGCCCCTGGCGGCGAAAGGCGCGCCGGTCTGCTCCCTTATGGGCAGGGCGTCGAGCTCGGCGCGCACGGCGACCGCCCGCCCTCTGTGCGGCCCGACGCGACATACGAGACCCGTTCCCGCAACGGGCTCGATGTCGCCCGTACCGAGGGCTTCGGCAACGAGTCTTGCCGTACCATGCTCCGCGTTGCTGGGTTCGGGGCTAGCATGCAACCGCTCCCGCAAGGAGAGTGCCCCCGGCATCTCCGCCTCGAGGGAGGCCAGGAGCGTCCGGAGGAGGTCAGTAGACACGAAGGTACCGCTCGCAGGCCTCATCTGGCTCAGCGCCCTCGAGGAGCGAGATCTCGGTCCGCTTCACGCTGACGTAGCAGTCAAAGAGGTCTTTGGAGAGCCAGGAGCGAACTACCTCGTCGGCCTCCAGAGCTCGCAGGGCCTCCTCGAGGGAGGTGGGAAGCTCCTTTACGCCGAGGCGGCGGAGCTCCTCCTCGTCGAGTTCCGAGAGGTCTCCCTTCGACAGGGGTGGCTCGGGGAGTTCCTCGCGCAGGCCACGGAGGCCGGCGAGGACGAGCACGGCGAGCGCCAGGTGCGGGCACGCCGCCGCGTCCGCGGCGCGGAACTCGAGGTTGAACTGGCGTGCAGGGTCTCCGCTCGAGGACTCGACGAGGGGCGGGATGCGGATGGTGGCCTCCCTGTCGCGCTCGCTCAAGGTGCCGAAGCCCGCGCTCCAGTGGTGGGGTCCGAGGCGCAGGTAGGAGATAACGCTCGGAGCGGTGAAGGCGCAGAGAGCCGGCAGGTGCTCGAGGATACCGGCCGCGAAGCGCGCGCCGGCGAGGCTCAGGTTCCCCGGCCTCTCGGCGTCGAAGAACACAGGTCTTCCCTCTAGGTCCGCGAGGCTCATGTGGATGTGGACGCCGTTGCCGATGCCACCCGGCTCTGGCATCGGCGTGAAGCTAGCCCTGTATCCCAAGGCGCGCGCGACCTCGCGAACCACCTGCCGCATGGCGGCGGCCCTGTCGGCTGCGGCGAAATCCTCCGCCGGGGCGCAGGGGATCTCGTACTGCCCCAACCCGTACTCGGGCAGGAACACCTCCGGCTCGAGACCGGCCTGCCGCAGCGCGGCGAACGCCAAGGGTCCAAACGGCTCGACCAGCCGCTGGGCCTCGAAAGAGAAGCCCGGGCCGGGTTCGAGCTGCGGACTATCCAGCAGGAACTCCTGCTCGAAAGAGGCGATCAAACGCAGTCCCGCCTCTTCTTCGAGCTCGAGGAGGGCCTCCTTGAGAAAGGTACGCGGGCACGCGTCCCAGGGACTCCCGTCCGTGTTCGCAGCGTCGCAGAGGAAGAAGTGGAGGGGCGAAGCGTCCTCCCACAGGTCCACGCGTACCCCGGTGTCCCTGTCGGGCAGGAGGCGAAGGTCGCCGGTCGAGCCCCACGGATTCGGCTCGGCGATGGGGCCGAAGGGGGTGAGCGCCTGATCCGCGGGGACCCAGCCCACGCCGGCTCCGAGGCGCTCCTCCAGCTCCGAGACCGGGACAGACCGCCCCCTCAGCAGTCCGGAGATGTCTGCGTGCAGGAACCCGACGAGCTCGTCGCCGCGGGCGCCCATTACCCCGCGCCCCATTCGGGTGTGCCGTTGTCCCAGTGGCGCAGCGCGAACCCTCTCTCTTCGAGCTTGGCGGCGAAGGCTCCAGCCGCGGACGCCTCGCAGACGCAGAGGACGCCGCCCTCGTGCCCGTCACCCCTCTCGAGCGCTGCGGCCACGACGGGAGCCGGCTGGAGGTGGTAGCCGCCCCAGCCGAGCTCCGGGTACGTGTCGCGGAGGGCGAGGAGGGTGCCGCCCGATCCGCTCAAGGACGCCACTATCGCCAGGAAGTGCCCGCAATCCCAGTCCGCAACTGGGGGTTCTACCGGCAGCCCGATCATGTACTCGAGCAGGAGCCTGGCAGGGGGCCGGGATCCCCACAGATGCCCCGTGCGGAGGTTGGCGACGAGCGTGCATCCGGGCACCTCCGAGGAAGCCGCGAGCTCGACGAGATCTACCACCGTGGCAGCGGTCCACGGCCCCGCTACAGGGATAACCTTCAGAGCGTTCGCGGACAGCTCTTCGATGCTGCGCGCTAGTCCCGATGCAGAGGTTCCAGCGGAGGGCTCCTCGGGCGAGACAGGGAGAGAGAGGCTGTAATCGGTCCGGGGCGAGGCGCCTGGCGGCAACCATTGCGCCGGGTCCCCTTCGGCCAGGGTCGTCCCTGCCCGCAGCGCTACCTCGTCCTGGTCCGTCGGCCTGCCCGCCGCCGTGAGGACGAGCGCCCCCCAGAACGGCCCGCACAACTGGTCTCTTTGCGGTATCGCGCGCTCGTGCAACCCGGCGAGATCCCCCGCACCGGGCACGAGCTTGACCGACCCCGCTATAGGATGTTCCAACTGCCCATCCCTCTACTCGATCGGTTCCCTTCTCGGCGGCTCTTGCTCGGTCTCGCGGTCTCTCCTGAGGTCCTCTTGCGTCGTGTCCGGCTCGTCGGCGCCGGCATCGGAGAAGGCCTGCCCCATGGTCTCGACCAGCTCGGGCCGACGCCTGGTGATGACTAAGAGGATGACGAGCCCGATCACTACCCACGCCGCGAGCAGGTAGGGCCACAGGTTATACGGCGAAGGGGGGACTGGGTAGAGCAGACCCCGGATCGGCAGGCACACCGCCGCCGTCGCGACGAGGGGGATCAACGCGTGCTTGATGACCGAGAAGTTCTCGCGCTCCTTCCTGAAGAAGTAGAGGAAGACCGAGACGTTGATGAAGATGTAGACGAAGAGTACGGCGAGCGTCCCCAGACCACCGAAGTACCCGTATGTGGTAGCGGGATCCCCGAAGACGAGGTAGCCGAAGATCAGGCCCAAGATCACCGAGAAGCCAGCCTGGAGAGTGGCCGCAACCCACGGCGTCTGACGGGTGGGGTGGACCCTGGCGATGGCCCTGGGAAGGATCCCCTCGCGCCCGAGGGAGTAGAGCAACCTGACTGTCGAGTTGTGGATGCCGATTGCCGAGGCTATGGCCCCGGTCAGGGCCGCGATGCCGACGAACGGCGCCCAGGTCTCGCCCAGGAACCTGCGGGTAAGGGTGTCGAACCATGCAGTATCCTTGGCGAAGTCGTCCATCCCGCTCGGACCGAACCCTATCGTCGCCGCGTAGGTGACGAAGACGTAGTAGGTCCCTATGAGGGCCACCGCCCCGAGCAGGGCACGGGGGATGCTCGTGTAGGGGTTGCGGGTCTCCTCTCCCAAAGAGGCCGCTGCCTTCCACCCGACGAAGGACATGATCCCGTAGATCATGCCCAGGAACACACCTCCGACGCCGCTACCGGTCGCAGGGTTGAAGACCGAGAGGGTGTTGCCCTCAGCCCCACCCTTGAAGATCACGACCAACAGCATGATGGTGACTATGGTGATCTCGTAGGCCAGGAAGATGAGCCCTCCCCGTACAGACTGGGTGATACCGAGGACCGAAAGCGTATAGACCAGCGCCGCGATGAAGAAGAAGGGGATAACCCAGGGCACGCTCAGGCCGAAGGTGCGGTTCATCAGCTCGCTGGCGAAGGAGCCGAAGATCGAGTACGTCGCCGCCTCGAAGATGCCGTACCCGATGATGAAGAGCCACATCCCCATGAAGCCGGTCCTCGGGTTGATGGCATTAGAGACGAAGGCATACACGCTCCCCGCCGAGGCCGTCCTGCGCGCGAGTTGGGAGAAACCGAGAGCTACCAGAAGGACTGCCGCGAAGGAGAGCATCATCGAGAGGGGCATCGCCGCGCCGGCGAACTGGGCTATGAACGGCGTGTTGAAGAACATAGCCACCGAGGGCGCCATGAACCCCATGGAGACGACCATCGCTTCGAGGGTCGTGAGCGCACCTCCCTTCAGGCCGCCCTGATCCCTAATATCCCCTTGATCCGCCCTTGCTTCCATCGTTTCTCCCCTCTCAGAACCAGCGATTCGTATGTGAACTACCGTACATAATAGCTACGCGCCAAGATGATTGCTATGCCACCGAGGGCGCTCCATCCCCGTTGAGAAGCATTTCCGGTCTTGCTAAAGTCGCACCGGGGAAACGAGCCATCGAGGAGGGGCAGAGATGCAGCGAGGGCAGATCAAGGAGATCCGTCAGGAAGGCTCCTATCACTTCACGATGGGGCCTTACTACGAACCCGTCGCGAGGGTAGAGAGCGGCGAGACGGTTGCGATCTATACCGAAGACGCATTTGGGGGTGTGATCACCTCCGAGGGAGACCGCCCGAGCGACGTTCTCGGTCCATACCTGAACCCGCAGACGGGACCGATCTACGTCGAGGGCGCCGAGCCAGGCGACACTCTAGCGGTCCGCATCGACGAGATCGAGTTCACCCGCGACTGGGCCGCGAGCTGCCTCGTCCCGTACTTCGGGGGCCTCACCTCCACGCCACTCACGGCGACGCTCCAGGACCCCCTCCCCGAAAGAGTCTGGAGATACCAGATAGAGGGTGACGTGGCCCGCAGGGGAGACTGGGAGATCCCGGTGCGGCCCTTCGTCGGCACCATCGGCACCTCCCCGGCGATAGAGGCCATCTCCTCGCTCGCGCCCGGCGACCACGGCGGCAACATGGACGTGCCCGACACCTGCGTCGGGAACACGGTGTACCTGCCTGTTCGCGTCGAAGGGGGATTGTTCTTCACCGGTGATTGCCACGTAGCCCAGGGCCAGGGCGAGCTCTGCGGGGTCGCCCTCGAGGTCTCAGCGAAGGTTACCGTTACCTTCGAGCTGCTGAAGAACAAGGAGATAGCCTGGCCGCGCATCGAGTCCGAAGAGCACATCATGACCGTGGGGAGCGCCCGTCCGATGGAGGATGCTGCCCGCATCGCCTACTCCGAGCTGGTGAGGTGGCTCTCGGCGGATTACGGCTTCGAGCTCTTCGACGCCTACCAGTTCCTCACCCAGGCCGGCGAGCTGTACGTGGGGAACATGGTGGATACTACATACTCGCTCGTAGCCCGTTGCTCGAAGCGCTACCTTTCTTAGGACGCCATCACCAAGCGCTGTCTCGCTAGGGCTGGGTAAGCTCGATCATGGTGCTCCTCAGATCACCCTCCAGTGGAACCTCGATCCCGCGACCCATCAAGGCTCTCCCGCTCCTGGGCGCTGCGACATCCGTCACGTGGTAGAGCGAGTCTTCGTCTAGGCCCCTGGGGTAGATCTTCGGGGAAGGGTCCAAGAACTGGTGCGGGTTGCGGAACACGAAGATCACGGAGGTGCTCTTGTCCTCGGAGACGTACTGTACGGCGGTGGTCTCTCCTTCCCGGGGCGATAACAAGCGGTACTGATCACCCTCCTGGATTACGTCGCGGACCTGCTTGTACCGGCGCACCAGCTTTCCCGCCTCCTCGAGCTCCTCTTCTGACCACTTCAGCAGGTTGGTCCCGATGCCCAGAGACCCCATCATGGCAGAGTGGAAACGGTACGAGATGGAGGTCGTACGATTCTTCGCCCAGAACCCCGGGTCCGCCACCCAGCACATCATCGCCCTGGCGGGGTAGGCTATGGAGCATCCCTCCTGGATCTTCAGCCGATCGAAGGGGTCGGTGTTGTCGCTGGTCCAGAACTGGGCGGCGTAGCGCAGAATCCCCAGATCCACGCGCCCGCCGCCGCTGGCGCACGACTCGAAGGCCACCTCAGGATGCCACCGGCGAAGCCTCTCCAAGATCTCGTAGACGCCGCGCACGTGTCGCACCCAGACCTCGCGCTGCCTCTCCTTTGGCGCCTCCGGCCAGCCGGGCTCGGAGAAGGGACGGTTCATGTCCCACTTGACGAAGGAGATTTGGTTCTCCGAGAGCAGGCGGTCCAGGACGTAGACTAGGTGGTCGCGGACTTCCTCCTTGGCGAGGTTCAGGACCAGCTGGTTGCGGCTCTCGGTCCTCGGACGGTTGGGGAAGTGGTAGACCCAATCGGGGTGCTCCCTGTAGAGCTCGGAATCAGGGTTGACCATCTCGGGCTCTACCCACAAGCCGAAGCTCATGCCCAGGGAATGGATCTTCTCGATCAGCGGGCCAAGGCCCCTCGGAAACTTCACATGATTGACCCACCAGTCTCCAAGACCCCTCCTGTCGTCATACCGTTCTCCGAACCATCCATCGTCCACGACGAAGAGCTCGACCCCCAAAGAAGCCGCCTTCTCAGCGAGCTCGCCCTGACCCTCCTCGTCTATGTCGAAGTATGTGGCCTCCCACGAGTTGTAGAGCACGGGACGGCAGCCTTCGTGGGGCAAAACGTGTCTACGTGCGTAGCGGTGAAGGTTGCGGCTGGCCTGCCCGAACCCTCCTCGCGTGTAGCCGCCGACGAAGGAGGGGGTATCGAAGGTCTCTCCACCTTCGAGGTGCCAGGCGAAGTCGAAGTCGTTTATGCCGCCGGAGATCTGAAGGGCGCCCCAGGCGTCGTGGTCGATGGCGATCTTCCAGTTGCCGCTCCAGCCCAGGGCTCCGAACCACACCTCTCCGTCTTCCTCCGTAGCCGTGCCCCTGTCTACGGCGAAGAAGGGGTTGGCGTGGTGGCTGGTGTTGCCCCGGCGGCTCTCGAGCACTCTCTTCCCAAGGTGAATGACCTCGTGCTGGATCTGGGTCTCGGCAGCGAATCTCCCGGCGAGGTGGGTCAGCCGGTACTCACGTCCTCTTGGAAGGTGCCAGGTAGCCGAAAGGACCTGCTCGAGCGTGATAGGAGCCTGTCCCGCGTTCTCCACGACAGCGTACCTCTCCAGCAGGTCGACCTCCTCGAACAGTCGGAAGTGAAGGTGGACCCGCAGAGGGTAGTGTGGGTCACGCAGGGTAACCACCAGCTCTGGCGTGCCTTCCACGTCCCCGGTATCGTGCCGGTCGTAGACCAGACGCACGTCGCGTACCCCATCGTCGAACGTCGCTTTGAGGCAGGGTTCGTGGTAGTACATGCCGCCCCACTCCGGGTACTCGTACCTCGCGTTCGGACCCTCGGGGGATTCCCAGGGGAAAAAGGTCTCGCGACCCAGAGGCGAGGAGATCTCGTCCATGCTGGCCAGGTCTTCCAGGCGAGGCAGGGACGGGCCGAAGTAGAGGTGCCGAAGGCGGCCCTCTTCGTCAATCGTCAGCCCGTAGGTAGCGCCGCTCCCCTGCAGAGCCCACAGGCGCCGTTCCTCATCGAACAAGACAGACATTTGCAGATCACCCCACAAGGAACTCGGAAAACTTGACTAGCACGGCAAGCGATCTTGGTCAGATCAAGCCTCCTCGAAACCATTGCCCCTGGTCGGGCACAAGTACTGCTTCGTTACTTCAACCCGGTGCTGGCGATGCCCTGAATGAAGTAGCGTTGGAAGAAGACGAAGACCAGCATCATCGGGACGATCGAGAGAAGGGACATGCTCATCAGGCCGGTCCAGTCTGTGAAGTACTGTCCCTTCATCAGGTTCAGTCCCAAAGGAACCGTGTAGGCCGACTGTTCCTGAAGAACCACCAACGGCCACGCGAAATCGTTCCACCGCCACATGAAGGTGAAGATGGAGAGCACGGCTATCACGGGCCACGAGAGCGGCAAGACGACCCTGCGGAAGATCGTGAACTCCCCCGCCCCGTCGAGCCTGGCCGCCTCTATCAGCTCGTCGGGGATGCTCACCATGAACTGCCTAACCATGAAGAGCCCGAAGGCTTCGGCGGCGCGCGGGACGATGACCCCCCACCAAGAGTTGACCCAGCCGAGTTTGGAGACGATCAAGAACTCTGGGACCATTATCACCTGTATCGGGATCATGAGCGTGCTGATCATGAGCAAGAACAAGATGTCCCGTCCGGGGAATCTGTACTTGGCGAAGGTATAACCGGCCAGCAGATTTATGAATACCGTGATCGGGACCGCTATGGCCGCGATCGCGATGGAGTTCATGTAGAACTGGTCCCAGGGCAACTTGTTCCAGGCCTCGGAGAAGTTGCTCCAGACGAGAGTCGAAGGCACCAGGTCGAACCCGCCGCCGAAGATCTCCTTCTTCGGGCGAACAGCGGTGGCGAACATCCAGTAGAGCGGGAAGGCGACGATGAGCGCCCCGATCACCAGGACGAGCCAAACTAACAGGTTCGCACCCTTGAGCGTACCGCGTGGTTCCTTCCCACCCCTGCCCGGCAGCGCGGACCTTAACGTAGCCATGCAATAACCCTTTCCCTAAACGCTCTCGCCCTGCCTCGTGACCCGCCACTGGAACACCGTGAAGACTATGAGCAGGAGGTAGAGCACAACGCCGATAGCGCTTGCGTAGCCCATCTGACCTTCGGTGAAGGCCATCTGGTAGATGTACTGGACGAGCACGGTTGTAGAGAATCCGGGTCCGCCCCCGGTCATCACGTAGATCAGGTCGAAGACGTGCAGCGAGTATATGATGTTGATGATCACCAGCAGGAAGGTGGTCGGTCCTAGAAGCGGCCAGGTGATGTGCCTGAACCTCCTCCAGCTGTTAGCCCCGTCCACTTTGGCCGCGTCGAAGAGCTCCGTGGGTATCGACTGGAGGGCCGCAAGGTAGACAACCATGTTGAACCCGAGCCTGATCCAAAGCGTCGCGATGATCAGCGAGATCATCGCCCACCTCGAGGACGAGAGCCACGGCACATCGCCGATGCCTACGGCGCTGAGCGCGGCGTTGATGATGCCGTAGTTATCGTTGAATATCCAGCCGGCGATCAGAGCCACAGCGACGAGAGAGATGATCACGGGCACGAAGAAGATGCTCCTCAGAATCGTGCGTCCCGGAAGCTTGCGGTTGAGGCCTAGCGCTACGACCAGACCGAGCGCGATGCTCGTGGGGACGGTGCCAACTGTGTAAACGCCGGTGTTGTAGAACGCCCGCAAGAACTCCGAATCTTCGAGCATATCCAGGTAGTTGCCAAGACCCACGAACGTGGGGGTGCCGATCAACGTCCACTCGTTCAAGCTTATGTAGAAGGCGAGCAGGATCGGCACGAACATGAACACGGTAAAGACGATGACGTTAGGGGCGATAAAGATGTAAGGGATCAGGATTCGCTGGTTGCGGTTCCACCACCCACGCACCCCACCTGGGGGTTCGCCGCCCTTGGCTTCCGGGGTTCCAGCCTGTTGTACCGTCACCGCAATTCCCCTCTCTGTTAAGGCGGCAGGAGATCCTGCTCCGGGTCGACGCTAGCCCAAAATCTCTTCGGTTTCGCTCGCGATGTTCTTCGCCGTCGTCTCCGGCGACTGCCCCGACTTGAAGGCGAGCTCGAGTTCGTCTGCGAGGACCTGGTTTATCTCGTTGAACTTCGGGATCGTCTGCTCCGCGGCCATCTTCTCCGGCACGGTCTCGGATTGCTCGACGAATACCGTCATCTCTTTCGGTCGCAACGTGTAGTCGAGGCCCTGCTTCACCAGCGCCTTTCGCACCGGGATGAACTGCGCGTCCACGCAGAACTGCGCCATCTGCTCCTCGCTGGCGATGAACTTGACGAACTCGGCGGCCAGCTCGGGGTTCTGGCTGTCCTTGGTAACCCCCACGGCGTTGCCACCCATGTCAGAGGCCATCGCGACGTCCTGGATCATGTAGGTGACGCCCCAGTCTGCCTTCATGTTGTCCTCGAGGTACGGTATCAACCAGTCGCCCTGGAGCATCATCGCTATCGTCTCGTTGGCGAAGAGGCTCTCTATTAGCTCGCTGCTCTTTATGGATGTGCTAGGCGGCACCAGGTCGCCTTCGAACCAGCTCTGGTTCCAGGCTATGGTCTCGATGCCAGCGGAGTCGTCTATCGCCGGTCCGCTCAGGTCGTCGTCGAGGAGCTGGCCTCCGTGCTGGTAGAGGAACGACATCCACCGGTAGGCCGCCCCTGCGGTCTGCCAGTTCATGGCGAACGGGTACTCGGCGGCACCCTCGCCCTTTATCTGCTCAGCCACCTGCATGAATTGATCCCAGGTCCAGCTCTGGTCCAGACTCTGGGGGATCTCGATACCCAGCTTGTCGAAGACGGCCGTGTTGTAGAAGACGGCGAAGGTGTCGGTATGGTGGGGGAGTGCGTAAGGCGTGTCCTCGTACTGCACGGCCTGCCAGAAGGCCGGCGTGAAGGCGCTGCCTTCGTCCCCATCCAGGTAGTCCGAGAGGTCGACCATCGCCCCCTGGGAGCTGTAGCGCCC
>DASZKL010000052.1:0-2670 GCA_035947015.1 Rubrobacteraceae bacterium | reverse complement strand
TCCTTCGGTGAGCCGCGCAGGTAGTCACGCCACTCCCGGTCGAAGACCTCCGAGCCGCGGGCGTCGGTCTTGAGGACGATGCCGTCATCGACCTCGTCGAGAACCACCGGGTGCTCCGAGAGCTGACCGCGCCGGATCGGGTCGCGCCTGTAGATGGAGTTCCGCGACCGAAAACTCTGCACACTGGAGGGCGTCGTGTTCAACTCCTGCGCGATCCAGTCGTCGCTGCGCCCCTCCTCTACCCAGCGCCGAATCTTCGATGCGTGCGGCTTCAAAGCTACCCTTCTCGCTCCCATCAGCCCCCAGCTCCTTCGGTGCTCTTGTTTTATAGTTCATATGTACCACTTTTTGTTACCCCGCGCCAGATGTGTTTTCTGCGCACGGTGTCGAATAGGGCCTACGCAGAAGGGCTGGAGGGGAGGTCTTGGCTGTCGAGACTACTCTCGCCCACCGTGGCAGCGATGCATGAGTTCATGCCTATCTCCCGTTCAGGAGCGCTGCGGCCCTCGCTATGGATCGGAAGTGGATCTCCACCGTGTCCGCGACGTTGCGGGCGTAGCCGCCGGCCATCGTCACGGCGACCGGGATGCCGCGAGTGCGGCAGGACTCGAGCACGAGGCGGTCGCGCTCGGCGAGGCCCTCCTTGCTCACCGAGAGGCGTCCGAGCCGGTCATCCACGTACGGGTCGGCGCCTGCGAGGTAGATCGCGAGCTCTGCCCTCGACCTTTCGAGTGTCTTCTCGAGGCCATCTTCGAGTGCTTCGAGGAACTCCCCGTCATCCGCGCCGTCGGGGAGCGCGACGTCGAGGTCGCTCTCCTCTTTGCGGAAAGGGAAGTTGTTGGCGCCGTGGATCGAGAACGTAAATATCCAAGGATCGGCGCGCAGGATCGCCGCCGTCCCGTTCCCCTGGTGAACGTCGGTGTCGACTACGACTATCCGCTCGGCGAGCCCCCTTGCCCGCAGTGCGCGGGAGGCGATAGCGCTGTCGTTGAACACGCAGTAGCCCTCGCCCCTTTCGGCGAAGGCGTGGTGGGTGCCACCGGCGAGGTTGGCAGCGAAGCCGTCCTCCAGTGCGGCGAGGCAGGCGTCCAGCGTGCCACCCGAGGCCCTCCTCGAGCGCTCGACCATCCTCTCCGACCACGGGAAGCCTATGCGCCGCATCTCGCTGCGCGTGAGCGCCCCGTCGACGACGCGCCGGAGGTAGCTCCTTGCGTGGGCGCGCAGGATTTCCTCGCCCGAGACCGGACGAGGCGCGCGCATCTCCCCTGGCTCGCTGAGGCCGGAGGCTGCGACCTTCTCGCGCAGCATCGAGTACTTGACCATCGGGAAGCGGTGCCCCTCCGGCAGCGGGAGCACGAAGTGGTCGCTGTAGAAGACCTTCAACCTCTGCACCATTGCGAGCCCACGCCGAGAGCGTAGTACATAATCCTTCCATACGTCAGGCTCGCTTTCGCGAGAGTCTCTCTGTGGTAGCATCGTCCTCTCTGGAGAAGACTGTGGATGATCCTCGACAAGAACGCCTCTCCGTGGAGAACCCCGGCACGATCTCGCCCCCCGAGCCGAACCTTTACCTGGGGACCTCCGGCTGGTCATACGCCGACTGGGAGGGCACCCTCTATCCCGAGGGGCTCCCGGCGGCCTCTAGGCTCTCCGAGTACGCCAAGCATTACGCGACCGTCGAGATAGACTCGACATTCTATGGAACGCCGCGCCGCTCGACTGTCGAGAAATGGCGTGAGACCGTGCCGGAGGGCTTCCTCTTCGCTGCTAAGTTCCCGCAGGAGGTGACGCATGACCATAACCTGGTCGGCGTCGAGGCCGAGACGGATGCCTTTCTGCGGACTATGGCCGAGCTCGGCGATAGGCTGGGACCGCTCCTCTTGCAGCTACCGCCTTCCTTCACCGTCGAAGGTATGGGAGTCCTCGAAGACTTCCTGACGGGCCTGCCCGAGGGCTTCCGCTACGCCGTCGAGGTGCGCCACAAAAGTTGGCTCGGGTCGGACCTTCCTGAGATGATACGCGAATGCGGCGTTGCCCTGACGCTCATCGACTACCCGGGAATGCCCAGGATGGACGAGGCGACAGCGGACTTCTCCTACATCCGCTGGCTTGGCGACCGTCGGGAGTTCCCTGAGGGACACACCCATCTCAAGAAGGACCGAGACGACGACCTGTTATGGTGGGCAGTGGTAGTGAACCGCTTCCTCAAAGAGGGAAAGACTGTCTTCGCCTACGCGAACAACCACTACCAGAACCACTCGCCCTCGACGCTGGAGCAGTTCATGGAGGTCCGGCGCAGAGGCCTATGACTATACCCGTCGTCTTCAGCACCGGCTCGCTGCATCCGTTCGGGCTCGACAGAGCCTATTCCTGGGCTGCCGAGGCAGGCTACGACGGGGTGGAGATCATGATGGACGACCGCTGGGACACCCACCAGCCGGACTACCTCGCCCACCTCGCCGAGAAGCACGGCGTACCCATCCTCGCTCTCCACCCGCCACTGCGTCGCGGCGCCTGGAATCTCGGGCCCGATGAGACCCTGATCAGGGTCTCAAAGCTGGCCAGGAGCATGGGAGGTCCGGTGGTCGTGGCGCACCCACCACAGCCGGGAAGACCTCTCGCCCGCTGGAGCGCCGGACCGTTGCGGGCAGCGCGGGAGCAGGGCGTCTC
>DASZKL010000051.1:0-3171 GCA_035947015.1 Rubrobacteraceae bacterium | reverse complement strand
TCCTCCAGCACTCGGACGTCGCCCCGGAGGAGCTGCAAGAACCGTTCCGCGTCTTCGAGGAGGGAGCATGAGGTTCGCGACGCGCGCCATCCACGTCGGCCAGGAGCCCGACCCGGCGACGGGCGCCACCATCGTCCCGATCTACCAGACCTCCACATACACCCAGGAGGCACCGGGCCGGCACAAGGGCTACGAGTACAGCCGCACCGCCAACCCGACCCGCACAGCCTTGGAAGAGTGCGTGGCGTCCCTCGAAGGGGGCGACTACGGTCTCGCCTTTGCCTCGGGTCTCGCTGCGACCATCGCGACGATGAGCCTCCTTTCCCCAGGGGACCACGTGGTCGCCGGGGACGATCTCTACGGTGGCACCTACCGCCTCTTCGACAAGGTCCTCCCCCGGACGGGTGGCCTCGAGTTCACCTACGCCGACACCACAGACCCGATGGCCGTCGAGGGCGCTCTACGCTCCGAGACGAGGCTGCTCTGGATCGAGACGCCCACCAACCCTATGCTCACCCTCTCTGACATAGCCGCTCTTTGCGAGATGGCGCACGAGCGAGGGGCTTTCGTCGCGGTGGACAACACCTTCGCCTCGCCGTACTTCCAGAAGCCGCTCTCGTTGGGGGCGGACATCGTGGTCCACTCGACGACCAAGTACATGGGCGGCCATTCGGACGTCGTCGGTGGAGCCGTCGTTACGTCGAATCCAGACTTCTACGAGGGGATCAAGTTCTACCAGAACGCCGCGGGCGCGGTGCCGGGGCCGTTCGACTCCTGGATCGTGCTCCGCGGCCTCAAGACCCTAGCCATCCGGATGCGCCAGCACGAGGAGAACGCCCTCGCGGTAGCCCGGTTCCTGCAGGGCCACCCGCAGGTCGCGACGGTGAGCTACCCTGGCCTCCCGAGCCACCCACAGCACGAGCTCGCGAAGAGGCAGATGAGCGGCTTCTCCGGGATGGTCTCGTTCACCTTGAAGGGCGGCGCGGAGGCGGCCTACGCGGCGGTGCAGAAGACCAGGGTTTTCGCCTTTGCCGAGTCTTTGGGAGGGGTGGAGTCCCTGATCACACACCCCGCTACGATGACCCACGCCGCCATCCCTCGCGAGCAGCGCGAGGCTCGTGGTGTTACCGACGGCCTCATGCGACTCTCCGTCGGCATCGAGGACAGGGATGATCTCATAGCCGACCTCGACCGCGCGATAAGCTCCGAATAGCCGGAGGCTACCTCGGGTCAGACCTTGTGGAGATCAGACACCCTGGGGATTGGCCGGTTTCGTCCTGACGTCGCCGCGATCCGGCCTCTCGAAGACCCACGCGTAGAGGACCATCCCGGCCGCCATCGCCGCGACGAACGCCACCACGGGCGCCAGCCCCGTGACCAGCGCCGCCACCGCCGGGCCGGGGCAGAACCCAGAGAGTCCCCAGCCGACGCCAAAGAGCGCGCCGCCGCCGAGCAGACGCCCATCAAGGGCGCTAGCCGTGGGGAGCACGAAGCCGTCGGCCAGGATGGGGCGAGGGCGGCCGAGGATGATGCGGAACGCCGGGATAGTTACCAGCAACGCGCCACCCATGACGAACGCCAGCGTCGGGTCCCACCCTCCGGCAACGTCGAGGAAGCCGACGACCTTGGCTGGGTTCATCATCCCCGAGATGGCGAGTCCCAGCCCGAAGAGTACCCCGGCGAACAGAGCTACGAACGTTCTTGGCATCCCAGCCCCCATCAGAGCACGTGACGGGTAATGAACACGGTGAGCATCGCAACGACGAAGAACACAGCCGTGGCGACTATCGAGCGCTTCGAGAGGCGCGCGATGCCGCAGACGCCGTGACCGCTGGTGCAGCCGGAGCCCAGGCGGGTTCCGAAACCTACGAGCAGCCCCGCTACCACGAGAACCGGCACGGATGCCTGCATCTCGAGGAGTAGCGCGCCGCCCGTCACCAGAATGTAGATGAAGGGCCCCAGCAGGAGGCCCACGATGAAAGCCGCGCGCCAGCCGACATCCGAGGTCTTTGGAGCCATCATGCCGCCGACGATGCCGCTGATCCCGCTCAGGCGTCCGTTCAACAAAAGCAGCATCGCGGCGGCCAGGCCGATGAGCACTCCGCCGACAAGCCCGCTTAGCGGGGTGAAGTTCTCTATCATCGCCTCCCTCGCAACCCCCTAGAAACCGTTCACAGAATTTTACTCTAACCGGCCGCGGCCTCGGGGTGGCGCTCGCGGTAGTCGTCGCGCCAGGAGATCAGGGCCTCGAGCGGGCTCAGGTCGTAGTCCGGGCCGCCGACCCCGACCATGAGGTGCGTTATGCCGTTCTCGACGTAGCGGTCGAGGTTTCGGATCTGGTTCGGTCTCACGCTGATGGAGCGCTCTATCTCCTCTCCGTCGCGCCCTACTTTCCGGCACCACTCATCGAGGATGCGGCTCTTGCGCCCCGCCTGCTCGGGGTCGCCGAAACCGTGCCAGATGTGGGCGTGCTCGGCCACGATCCGCAGCGTCACCTTCTCCCCACCGCCCCCGATCAGAATTGGCAGAGGATCCCGCACCGGCGGCGGATTGAGTTTCGCGAGGCGCTCCTCGATGATCGGCATCGCCCTGTCGAGATTACGCAGCCTGTCGCCCGCCCTCCCGAACTCGTAGCCGTACTCATCGTAGTCCCTCTGGAACCATCCGGCCCCTATCCCTAGGATGTGCCTTCCCCCGGAGATGTGATCCACCGTGCGCGCCATGTCCGCGAGCAGGTTAGGGTTTCGGTACGAGTTGCACGTTACCAGAGCCCCGAACTCGACCCTCTGCGTGACCTCAGCCATCGCCCCGAGCAGCGTCCAGCACTCGAAGTGCTCGCCATCAGGGTCGCCGTAGAGGGGGTAGAAGTGGTCCCAGGTGAAGAGCGTATCCGCCCCCATCTCCTCGACCCTGAGCCACGCGTCGCGCATCCGGGCGAAGCTCGCTTGCTGGGGCTGGATCTGGACCCCAACCCGTACCGCCATAAGTCTCCTCTCAAAGACATCTGTTAGTAGAGACATTATATGTTCTCGAACGGCAGACTAAACGAGGGCTTGCTGGATCGGGTATATAGTGTCTGAACTGGTTCTTAGCAGGAGGTCAGGGAGATGTTCAGGGGACTCATGCCGGCGATGGTCACGCCCTTCGACGAGCGGGGAGAGGTGGATCTCG
>DASZKL010000050.1:0-9410 GCA_035947015.1 Rubrobacteraceae bacterium | reverse complement strand
ATCGGCGAGTTCCCAGGCCGGCCTCTCACCCTTCTCCGGTTCCACCACCGAGTAGTGGAATTCGTGGCCGCGCACGAGAATACCCTCCTCCGCGAGCGGCGAGTCGGAGAGCGCCCGCGCCCCCCTGTAGCCAAGGGTGAGACGGTCCGTCATCCTGGCCCTGGCATCGAGCACGCCGCACATCGCGCGCCCATCCAGCTCGCGGGCCAGGTACAGCAGGCCCCCGCACTCGGCGACGACGGGTCGTCCCTCCGCCGCGAACCGGCGCACGTTCTCTTTGAGTGGTTCGTTCGCCGCGAGGGCTTCGGCGTAGGCCTCGGGGAAGCCGCCGCCGAGGTAGAGGGCGTCGGTGCCAGCGGGGAGATCGTCGTCTGAGGTCGGGTCAAAGAAGGAGAGGTGCGCCCCCGCGCCCCGCAGCAGCTCCAGGTTCTCCTCGTAGAGGAAGCTGAAGGATGGGCCGGACGCGACCGCGAAGCGCACGGGCGCTCCCGGCTCGGGGGCTTCCGGGGACCACGGCCTCGCGTCCAGAGGACAGGCGGAGCGGGCGAGGTGCACGATCTCTCTCAGGTCGCAGGAGCGGGAGATCACACCGCCCGCCGCCTCGAGGGCAGTGCGGGCCTCGCTCCGACGCTCGGCCGCGGGTACGAGGCCGAGGTGCCGGTCGGGGGTGGCTGCGCGCGCGTCGCGGCGCAGGACACCGAGGACCGGGATGCCGATAGGTTCTATTGCCTCGCGGAGCATCTTTTCGTGGGTCGGGGAGCCGACGCGGTTCAGGATCACACCGGCGAGGTTCACCTCGGGGTCGAAGGTCGCATACCCGTGCACGACGGCCGCCGCCGAGCGAGCCATCGCCGAGGCGTCTAGGACGAGCAGAACCGTCGCCCTCAGTAGTTTGGCGATCTGAGCCGTTGAGGCCAACTCCCCGCCCCCGCCCTTGCCGTCGAAGAGGCCCATCACGCCTTCTATGATCGCCACGTCGGCGCCTTGCGAGCCGTGGGCGAAGAGCGGGGCGATGAGCTCCTCTCCGGAGAGGAAGGCGTCGAGATTGCGGCCCGGGCGGTCGGTGGCGAGGGCGTGGTAGGAGGGATCTATGAAGTCGGGGCCAACCTTGAATGGGGCCACGCTGAGGCCCTTGCGCGCGAGCGCGACCATGAGGCCAGAGGCGACGGTGGTCTTGCCCACGCCCGAGTGGGTGCCCGCGACGACGATGCGGGGGATACTCACCACTCGATTCCCTTCTGCCCGCGGTAGCCCTCGTCGAGGGGGTGCTTGATCTTGTTTATCTCGCTCACGAGGTCCGCGATCTCTACGAGTTCCCGGGGCGCGTCGCGGCCCGTGATGATGACGTGCTGGAAGCCGGGCCTGCTCTTGAGGACTTCGACCACCTCCGCTGTATCCACCCAGCCGAACTTCATCGGGTAGGTGAACTCGTCGAGCAGGAGCATGTCGTAGGTCTCGTCGGCGAGCCGACGCTTGACCTCCTCCCAGCCTTCTTGCGCCAGCTGTGCGCTGCCCTCCAGATCCTTCGAGGTCCAGGTCCAGCCATCGCCCATCTTGAACCAGTCTATTTTGCCGAGAGTCTCGGCGGCCTTCTGCTCACCGACGTTCCACTTGCCGCTCTTGACGAACTGGTAGACGCCAACGCGGTAGCCGCGCGCCCAGGCCCGGAGCATGATCCCGAACGACGCCGTGCTCTTGCCCTTGCCGTGACCGGTGTTCACGATCAGGAGCGGACGCTCCCTCTTCGACCTGCGCCGCAACCGCTCCTCCCTTGGCTCTCTGACCTCGCTCACGCCACCCTTCTCCTCTCCACGAGCTCGACCAGCGAATCCGCCCGCAACTCCTCGAGCCGCAGCAGCCGCCCCCCCATGGCCCCCGCAAGCTTCCCTGCCATCCCGAGCCTCGCGTAGCCTTGCTCGGTGTCCACCAATACCGACGCGACCCCGAGCCTCCGCAGCCTCGAGGCCGCGACGCGGGGGTCAGGACCCGCCGTCGCCCGCCCGTCCGTGAGCAGAACCAGCAGGGGACGGCGCTCTTTCTCCCGCAATCGCTCGCGCCTGAGCACATCGATCGCTCTCTCGAGTCCTGCAGCGAGTGGTGTGCGTCCGCCTGTCGGCAGCTTCTCGAGCCGGGGTGCCGCGAGCTCGACGCTGGAGGTCGGTGGGAGCAGGACCCGCGCTCCCTCACCCCTGAACGAGATGAGGCCTACCTTGTCCCGCCGCTGGTAGGCGTCAGTGAGCAGTGCGAGGACTGCGCCCTTCACGGCGGACATCCGTTTGCGGGCTGCCATCGAGCCGCTCGCGTCGACGACGAAGACTACGAGGTTGCCCTCTCGTCCTTCTCGCACGTTACTGCGAAGGTCCTCGCGACGCAGGACAAGCCCCGGTCCTTCCCTGCCCCGCTCTCTCTGGTGGGACGCCGCCGCCCGCAGCGTCGCCGCGAGCGCGATGTCCTTCGCCGCTCCCCCACTCTCGCGGTCACCGACCGGGTGCCCGTGGTCCCCTATCACGCGGCTCCGGTATCCCAGGGGCCCGCCGCGGCCCTTCTCCGGCACCTCTATGTGCGTCGGATCGAAGCCCTCCGTAGCGGAGAAGGTTCGCTCCCCTGAGCCGGGTCTTGCGTCGGATGGCTCCGTCGGGGATTCATCCGGCCGCTGGCCGCCACCATTCGGCGGTGGAGCGCCGCCACCGGACGGAGGGTCCGGGTCGGGGTTTCGGGAGAGCAGCCTCTCGAGCTCTTCTGGATCGAGGCCCGCCTCTTCGAACGGGTCGCGCCGGCGGCGGTGCGCGAGCGCGAATATAGCGGCCCGGCGCACGTCGTCTACGGCTACCGTCTCCCGCCCTTCCCAGGCAGCCAGAGCGCGGGCTGCCTTCGCGGTAACGAGGTCGCCGCGCAGGCCGTCGACGCCGAGCTGCGTACACAGGGCGGCTATCTTGTGGAGCGTCTCTTCGGGGAGGCGAGTGGAGGGGAGGCGCTCGCGAGCCTCCTGCACGCCGCGGGCGAGCTCCCCGTCGTCGTCCGCCCACCTGTCTGCGAAGCCTTCCGGGTCAGCCTCGTAGTGCAGCCTGCGACGAATCACCTCCACCCTCTCGATCGCGTCGAGGCTACCTGAGACCTCGACCGTGACGCCGAAGCGGTCGAGCAGCTGCGGCCTGAGCTCTCCCTCCTCCGGGTTCATCGTTCCGACGAGAATGAAACGCGAGGGGTGCCGAACGCTCACCCCTTCGCGCTCCACGTAGTTCACGCCCATCGCTGCCACGTCCAGCAGCAGATCGACGAGATGATCCGAGAGCAGGTTCACCTCGTCCACGTAGAGGATGGCCCGGTGCGCCGCCGCCAGAAGACCGGACTCGAACGCCTTCTCCCCCTCGGCGAGCGCCCTCTCGATATCGAGCGTGCCCGTGAGCCGGTCGGTGCTCGCGCCCACAGGCAACTCCACGAGCCGCACGGGGCGCCACTCCCAGGGTGCATCTTCGGGATGCGCCCCTGCCGGGCACTCGGGGTTCGGATCCCCGGGATCGCAGGAGTACGGGCAGCCGGAGACTACCTTTATGGGAGGGAGGAGGCTCGCGAGCGCCCGCACGGCGGTCGACTTCGCCGTCCCTTTCTCACCGCGCACCAGGACGCCCCCGACCTCGGGGGAGACGGCGTTGAGGAGCAGGGCTACCTTCAGGTCTTCCTGCCCGACGATGGCTGAGAAGGGGTAAGGCCTGTTCACGCAGAGCCCTCCTCCAGCATTCCCTCGTTCTCCAGGTAGGCGGCCTTGAGGGCGTCGAGGACCTCGGGATCCGGCTCTGACCAGAGGCCGCGCTCAGCAGCCTCCAGGAGCCTTTCGGAGATGGCGCGCAGGGCCCAGGGGTTAGATTCTTGCATAAAGCTACGCACTTCCTCATCCAGTACGTATTTCTGGGTAACGTCGCGGTACATCCAGTCCTCGACGACGCCGGCGGTGGCGTCGTAGCCGAAGAGGTAGTCCACGGTGGCGGAGAGCTCGAAGGCGCCCTTGTAGCCGTGGCGCTGCATGGCCTCTATCCACTTGGGGTTCGCGACGCGCGAGCGGAAGACGCGACGGGCCTCTTCGGAGAGGGTTCTCGTCTTCACCCTCGAGGGGTCTGCAGAGTCGCCGACGTAGCCCTTCGGGTTGCGGCCTGTGAGCGCCCGGATCGCGGCGATCATACCCCCGTGGTACTGGAAGTAGTCGTCCGAGTCGAAGATGTCGTGCTCGCGGTTGTCCACGTTCTTTACCGCGACCTCGGTGCGCTCCAGGTTCGCCGCAAGCGCTTCGCGCGCTTCGACGCCGTTCAAGTCCTTTCCGTAGGCGTAGCCGCCCCAGACGGCGTAGACCTCGGCTAGGTCCTCGTCGTCCCTCCAGTTGTGGGCGTCTATGAGGGGCAAGAGGCCAGCCCCGTAGGCGCCCGGCTTGGAGCCGAAGATGCGGGTCGTGGAGCGGCGCTCGTCGGCGCCGGAGCCCCTCTCTTCCACGGCGTGCTTCCTTACGAAGTTCATCCCAGAGGGCTCGTCCAACCCTGCGACCGTGCGGACGGCGTCGTCCATGAGGGAGATCAGGTTCGGAAAAGCGTCCCTGAAAAAGCCGCTGATCCTGACCGTGACGTCTACCCTGGGCCGCCCGAGTTCCTCGAGCGGGATCACCTCCAGACCCGTCACCCGCAGCGACTCCTCGTTCCAGGTCGGACGCACGCCCATGAGCGCCAGAATCTCGGCGACGTCGTCGCCCTGCGTCCGCATCGCAGCCGTTCCCCACACCACGATGCCTACGGTCTCGGGATAGCGTCCCTCCTCGTCGAGGTGGCGCCGCAGCAGGTCGTCCGCGAGGTCCTGCCCGACCTCCCAGGAGAGCCCAGAGGGTAGCGCCTTCGGATCTACCGAGTAGAAGTTGCGGCCCGTGGGCAGCACGTTCACCAGCCCGCGCGTCGGCGAGCCGGACGGTCCTGCGGGTACGTAACGGCCCGAGAGGCCACCGAGCAGGTTCTCCATCTCCTCCGGCGTGCGCATCAAGCGCGGCAAGACCTCCTCGGCGGCGAACCGCAAGGACGCCACCACGCCAGCGTCTGCAACTCCCAAAGTCTTTGCGCAGCACTCCTCCGCGTCCCCAGCATCCCAACCGCTCCGCTCCATCTCGAGGAGGAGGGCTTGCGAGGCGTCCTCGAGCCGGTCCAGGAGATCCGAGGCGGTCGTGGAGGGGCCGGGGAAGCGAGCGGCGAGCTCCTTCGAGGCCTCGACCCGCGCCCCGCCGTTCTCCGAGAGGAATCGCTCGTCGAGGCCGTAGGCCGCCCCGACGGCGCGCCGCAGCCCCGGAACCACGCCTGCGGCACCGAGGCGCAGGATGGCGGCGACGAGGTGGCGCAAGGGCTCGCCCTCGGGCGCTTCGCCCAGGGTGTGCAGTCCGTCCCTTATGGGTAGGTCCTTGATCTCGCACAGGTAGCCGTCGACGTCGTTCAGGAAGTCTCCGAACTCCTCTGGCTGCTCCTCGACGCCGAGGTCGCGGTGCAGCTCGGCGTCGCGTAGTGTCTCCCAGATCCTGGCCCTTATCGCCGGAAGCTTCGACGGGTCGAGCGTCTCGACCTGGTAGTACTCGTCCAGCAGTTGCTCCAACCTTGCCAGGTCGTCGTAGGTCTCAGCCCGGGTCATCGGCGGGATGAGGTGGTCGACTACGGTCGCGTGCGCCCTCCTCTTGGCCTGCGTCCCCTCCCCCGGGTCGTTGACGACGAAAGGGTAGAAGAGCGGCACTTCCTTCAGGGCGGCGTCCGGGGCGCAGGAGGGTGAGAGCCCTAGGGACTTGCCGGGGAGCCACTCCAGGGTTCCGTGCTTTCCGAGGTGGATTATCGCGTCGGCGCCGAACTCCTCGATGATCCACCAGTATGCGGCGAGGTAATGGTGCGTCGGTGGAAGGTCGGGGTCGTGGTAGATGGCGATCGGGTTCTCCCCGAATCCCCTTGGGGGTTGGATGCCGACGAAGACGTTGCCGAAGCGCAGGCCAGAGACCACGATCTCCCCGCCGTCCACGTAGAGCTCACCCGGCGGCGATCCCCAGTGCTCCTCGACACTGCTGCGCAACTGCTCAGGAAGACTGGCGAACCATCCCGTGTAGCGCCGGGCGTCCAGCCGACCGACTGCCCCCTCGAGCTGCTCCTCTGTGAGGAACTCGAGATCGTGCCCCCCGGCGTCGATGAGACAGTGGATCAAGGCATCTCCCTCCCCGGGCGCATCGTCGACCACATAACCTGCCCTTTCCATCTCTCGCAGCAGCCGGACGGCGCTCGCCGGGGTGTCGAGGCCAACGGCGTTGCCCACCCGCGAGTGCTTGGTCGGGTAGTTGGAGAGGAGAAGCGCCACCCTTTTCTTCTCGTTCGGGACGTGCCCGAGCCGCGCGAACCTCACGGCGAGACCGGCGAGTCGGGCTGTGCGCTCGGGGTCTGCTCTGTAGAGGGTCAGAGGGGCCCCGACCGGGGACTCGTCCTCGACGCGCTCCTTGAAGGAGAAGGGGACCGAGACGATCCTGCCGTCGAACTCGGGGATGGCAACCTGCCAGGCGGTGTCGAGGGGCGAGAGCCCTGCATCTGACTCGAGCCAAGCTCCCCGCGAAGAGGTCGCGCAGATACCCTGCACCACTGGGACCTCGAGCTCCTCGAGCGCAGGAACCTCCCACTCGAGCCAGCCCTCCGATCCGCCTCGCGCGTCGGCGGCGTTGGATCCCCCGCTGGCGAGAACGGTCGTCACGAGGGAGTCCACGCGGCCTTTCAGCATCTCCAGCGCGGGTACCTTCTTCTCTGCGTCTGCCCGCAGCGAGTAGCAGTAGACGGGCAGGGCATTCGCCCCGGCCTCTTCCAGCGCCAGAGCGAGCGCGTCCACGAAGGCCGTGTTGCCCCCCAACAGGTGCGTTCGGTAGAAGACCACGCCGACCGTTGGCAGCGCCGGATCGTGCAGCGCGAGTAGTTCCTCGATGGACGAACGCTCCGCGAGCCGCGGGTGGTAGACACCGAGCTCCGGCATGGGGAGAGGCGGCTCGAAGCCGTAGCCCTCGAAGAGGAGGGTGTCCGCGACGAAGCGGAGGAGGTTAGCTGTGTTGGCGATCCCACCGCATCTCAGATACTCGAACGCTTCGGCGACCACGCCGGAGGGCGCGGTCGAGAGGGCCGTGAGCTCCGCGTCGGGCTCGGTCTCCCCGCCGAAGGCAAGGAGCGGTATACCGCGCTCCTCGCACCGGCGACGCAGCTCTTCGAACCCGCCGGGCCAGGCCCTGCGCCCGCCGAGCAGTCGCATCATCGCGACCCCGGTACCAGGTAGTGATTCGTCTAAGAACATCCCCGCGTCTTCGAGCGTCGCAGGGTTGCAGCAGAGAACCTCAGGGAACCCTTCGGGTAGCACCTCGACGGCTCTCGCGGCGGCCGATATCTCGGTATCTGCGGTGGTCAAGAAGAGCAGCTTCGCTGTTCTCGAGACATCAGACATCAGGCATCAGCTTTCGCAGGAGGCTTAAGGTTCTTGGGGCCGCTCGTTTCGACAGTCGGGTCCGCGGATGCGACCGGCCCGAGCTTTGGTGCATTACCATCCTGAACTGGCTTCATTCGCATACCGGTCGACTCGCCTCCACTCTCGTGATACCTGATGCCTGAAACCTGAAGCCTTACGACCGACAGGTCGTCGGGAGGTCCGTCGTTTATCAGGCGCAGCAGGGCTTCTCTGTCGACGTTCTCTGCAACGACATCCCCAAGCCTCTCGAGCCTCCTTTCGCGCGCGGCGGCGAAAGTGAGCTCACCAGGCCTCCAGTCGAGGCCACGTTCGCCTGCGACCCAGCGCAGGAAGCCCCTGCGGAAGCCGTCGGACTCCATCACCCCGTGCCAGGAGGTCCCGAGGACGGACCCGACCCTGCAGCCCTCCTCGCACCCTTCACCCACGAACAGCGGTTCTCCGCCGTGTCGGGAGACCCTGCCGTGCCGGATCTCATACCCAGAGACCGCAGCATCATCGAGGAACGGCGCCCTACCGGAGGGGCGGCCGAGCAGCTTCTCCCCCTCGAAGACGGTCTCGACGGGGAGGAGTCCTAGCCCGGACACCTCAGCTTCCTGACTCTCGACCCCGTCCACGATACGCTCCCCGAATATCTGGTAGCCGCCACATACGCCCAGAGTGGGGAGGCCGAGCCGCGCGCGCTCGGAGAAGGCCACATCGAGGCCGCGGGAGCACATCCCCGCGAGGTCTGCGACGGTCGCCTTGGTGCCTGGGAGGACGGCGAGGTCGGCGGCCAGTACCTCAGCCGGCGAGGTAGTGAATGATACAGAGACGCCAGGCTCGTGGGCGAGGGCGTCGAAGTCTGTGAAGTTGCTGATCCTGCCCAACCGCGCGACCGCTACCCGCAGGACGTCCCTGCCGAGCGGCGGCTTCATCTCTGTGGGCGCGTCGAGGGCGAGCGAGTCCTCCCCGTCGATCCCGAGCCCCGACACGTAAGGCAACGTCCCGAGGAACGGTCGACTCGTTAGCCGGCTGAGGTTCTCCAGACCCGGCGCCAGCACCGCCGGGTCTCCGCGAAACTTGTTGACGATGAAGCCACAGAGGAGCGCCTGATCCTCGGCCGAGAGGAGCGCGAGTGTCCCGCAGAGGCTGGCGAAGAGGCCACCGCGGTCTATATCCCCGACCAGGACCACGGGTATCTTCGCCGCTCGCGCCAGCCCCATGTTCGCGAGATCGCTCTCCCGCAGGTTTATCTCGGCCGGGCTCCCGGCGCCCTCGCAGACGACCACGTCGAAGCGGCACCTGAGATCCTCCAGGGACTCGAGAACGATGGGCAGGAGGTCCCTTTTCATCGCCTGGTAGCTCCTCGCGCTGGCCCTCGCCCAGGGTCTGCCGCGCACGATCACCTGCGTGTCCTGCGCGGAGGGTTTCAGGAGCACAGGGTTCATAGCGGCCTCGGGCTCGGCGCCCGCGGCGGCGGCCTGGGCCGCCTGGGCGCGTCCTATCTCTGCCCCCTCCCGCGTCACGAAGGAGTTGAGCGCCATGTTCTGCGCCTTGAAGGGGGCTACTCGTACACCCTCGCGGGCGAGCCAGCGGCAGATGCCGGAGACGACCACGCTCTTTCCGGCGTCGGAGTGGGTGCCGGTGATGAGCAAGGTTCCGTTCACGGCATCCTCCTCCGACTCGCCCGCTCGCCGAGCAGCCCGAATATGCAGCCGATCCCAGCCCAGAGCACGGCTTGCGTCCCGAGCGAGGAGAGCCTGAAGTCCCAGACCAGCTCGGCTGGCGCGTGTCCCGAGGCCGCGTCGAAGTCCGGCATGGCGAGGTAGAGGAAACCACAGAGACCCGCGAGTATCCCTGCTGCAGCCAGGTCGCGCACTGGGAGCGAGGCGCCCGCAAGCCCGCGGGCGAACCTCCAGGCGGCAAGCACGGCGAGCATA
>DASZKL010000049.1:0-5514 GCA_035947015.1 Rubrobacteraceae bacterium | reverse complement strand
GGAGAAGAGCGCGTGAGCGAGGAACGTGGGGAACCGCGGGAGAGAGGCTTCAACCTCCGCCGGATGCTCGTGAACGCGGGCGGAGCCCTGGTGTTCCCCCTGATCGCCATCCTCCTCTCCTTCATCATCGGGGCAGTGATCGTGCTGGCGACCGGAAATAACCCCATCGCGGCCTACGCCTCGCTCCTCGGAGGCGCATTCGGGTCGGCCTCTGGCATCGGCCGGACCCTGCTCTACGCGACCCCCCTGATCTTTACCGGTCTCGCCGTTGCCGTAGCCTTCCGGGCCGGGCTGTTCAACATCGGCGGTGAGGGACAGCTGTTTATCGGGGCGGTTACGGCGGCCTGGCTCGGGGTCTCCCTCGGCTTTCTTGGCCTCGCAGCGATACCGATAACCCTTGTGGTCTGCCTGGTCACGGGCTTCATGTGGGGATCCATCCCGGGGATACTCAAGGCAAGGTTCGGCGCCCACGAGGTAATCACCACGATCATGCTGAACTACGTCGGCATCAACCTGGCGTACTACCTGGCCCAGCATCCGCTCCGCCAGAGAGGGCCCATCCCCGGTACGGAGACCATAGACTTCGCGGTCCGCATCCCGATTATCAGTACCGTGCTCGGGCGGGCGAACTACGGCATCCTCATCGCGCTCCTCGCGGTGGTGGCGGTCTATCTGCTCCTGTGGCGGACGCGTCGAGGGTTCGAGCTCCGGGCCGTCGGGCTCTCTCCGGGGGCGGCGAACTACGCCGGCATGAAGCTCGGGTTGAACACGGTGCTGGCGCTAGCTATCGGGGGCTCCCTCGCTGGCCTCGGCGGCGGCGTCGAGATCCTCGGTGTCTATGGCAACATGGACGTGCCCTTCGTCGCCAACCTTGGGTTCAACGGTATCGGGGTAGCTCTGCTCGGCCGTAACCATCCAGTCGGTGTAGTGCTCGGCGCCCTGCTCTTCGGAGGCCTCTTCTCGGGCGCCCAGGAGATGCAGTTCGCCACCAACGTGCCCCTTCAATTGGCGAACGTCCTGCTCGCCGTGATCCTGCTGCTCGTCACCGCCACCAAGCTGGTCGAGCTGATAGTCGGCAAGCGCGCCAGGGAGTTCGTCTCGGGAACCCACCTGGAGAAGGGCCTCGGCTAGCGGTGGAGGACTTCCTCAGCAGCGCAGGCCCAATCCTGCAGTCCACCATTCGCCAGGCCACCCCGCTGATCTTCGCCGCCCTCGGCGGCCTCTTCAGCGAGCGGTCCGGGGTCGTCAACATCGGGCTCGAGGGGCTCATGCTGATCGCCGCCTTCGCGGGGGTGGCGGGGGCGCACTTCAGCGGGAGCGCGCTCGTCGGCCTCTTCACGGGGCTCGGAGCGGGGCTTCTCTTCGCCCTGATCCACGCCCTGATGTGCGTCACCTTCGAGGCGGATCAGATCATCTCCGGTACGGCCATCAACCTTCTGGCTCTCGGCGGCACGGGATTCCTGATGGTCGTGAGCTTCGGCTCAGGGGGCACCTCGCCCCGTGTGGACAGCTTCGAGTCGGTCGCCATCCCTCTCCTCTCCGACATCCCCATAATAGGCAAAGCTCTCTTCGACCAGAGCATCCTCGTCTACCTGGTGTACATCCTCGTCCCCGTAACCTGGTTCGTCGTCTACCGCATGCCTTTCGGCCTCAGGCTGCGGGCCACCGGCGAGGTTCCCGAAGCGGTGGACACCGCGGGCGTCAGCGTCGCCAGGATGCGCTACTACGGCGTCGCGCTCTCGGGTATCCTGGCCGGCCTCGGCGGCGTATACCTCTCCATGGGCGTGCTCTCCGCCTTCACCGAGGGCATGACCGGCGGCCGCGGCTTTCTCGCGCTCGCCGCCCTGATCTTCGGCCGCTGGAACCCCATAGGCGCCCTCGCCCTTCCCCTCATCGTCGGCTTCACCTATGCCACCACCTTCGGCGTGAGCCTGGAGGCCGTCCCCATCGAGATCGTCGAGATGCTCCCCTACCTCCTCACCATAGTCGCCCTCTGCGCCTTCGGCGGCCGCGCCATCGCCCCAGCCGCTATCGGTAAACCCTACCGGAAAGAGTGAGCGGCAAGTGCAAGGATCTTCCTTGTGCTTGCCGGGCATCAGGCTACAGACAGATTAGCTGAAGCCTGAGACCTTTAGAACCCGATCTTCCTGTCCCTGTCGCTCCTTGGCTGCTTCGGAGCGTCCTCAACAGGTTCCTCTTCCAGGTACTCGACGCCGCCGAGCAGCATCCGCGGCTCCACATCGAGGCCTGCGGCGAGCTTGCGGACCGTGGACGGGTAAGCCCCGCGCTGGCCTGTCTCCAGCTTGGAGATCGTGTCCCGCGCCACCCCGCTCTTCTCCGCCAGGTCCTCCTGGCTCATCACCGCCCGCCGCCGCAGATTCCGCAAATGCGGGAGATCCATAACGCTCACCCCCAAACACTGCAAAAAACTTGCTAAAACACTACAACAATGTTACTCTGGCTAAGTATAGCGTGCTGGCTGTAGGTAGAGGAGGCATCAGGATGAGCATGAATCCGGGGCTGGTTGTCCCCTACGTCATAGAGCAGAGCCCGCGTGGGGAGCGGGCGATGGACATCTACTCGCGGTTGCTCGCGGACAGGATCGTATTTCTGGGAACGGCGGTGGACGACCAGGTAGCGAACGCCATCATGGCGCAGCTCTTGCTGCTCGACGCCGAGGATCCCGAGCAGGACATAAACCTGTACATCAACTCTCCTGGCGGCAGCGTGCACGCGGGGATGGCGATCTACGACACCATACAGTTCGTCAGGTGCGACGTGGCGACGACTGCTCTGGGGATGGCGGCTTCGATGGGTGCGTTCCTGCTCGCGGCCGGTGCCAAGGGTAAGCGCAGCGCTTTGCCCAACACGCGGATACTCTTGCACCAGCCTGCCATCCAGGGGGGGTTGGGGGGGCAGGTCTCCGACGTGGAGATCCACGCCAAAGAATTGGTGCGAGCGAAGCGGCGGATGAACGAGTTGCTCGCGCAGACGACGGGCCAGCCCTACGAGAGTATCGAGCGCGACACGGACAGGGACTACATAATGGGCCCCGACGAGGCCATAGATTACGGCGTCATAGACAGGGTCGTAGACGCTTCGAGGGAGGGAGTAGCCGCGAAGTAAGCCGCCCGAAGAGGATAGAAGGATCCGGCGACGTGTTCAATGACTGGTGCTACGTGAGGTTGCGCGACAGGACGGTCCGGGAGCGTGAACTGGACGAACTCATGAGCGAGCGGCAGAGGCAGGTGTCGAAGGCCGCATGCAAGCTCTCCCTGCGCGCCCGGATGGCGCGAAGGCTCTTCGCCCTCGCGGTCGCCGCAGAGAAGGAGGAGACCTGGCGCGTGGTCTGGGAACGCCTTGGGGCGAAGGGAGGTCTCTAAGAGGCGGGACATGCCGCGGGGGCGGATGTGAGACGGAGAGTAAGTCAGAGGTAGAAGCCCGGAATGAACCTGACGCACGAGTACATACGGCACCGGCGGGGTTACGCTTTCGGGGCGGGGTGCTGCTGGATCCGGGTCTACGAAGGCGAGGCGGGCGACGCTCCCGTGGTCGTCTGCGAGGAGTTGCCGGGGGTGGGGAGCGCCGGCGTCTCCGAGATGTCCTCCCAGCTCGCGGCTGAGGTCATCCTCGAGCATTTCGCCGATGGGTTGCCGGATCTACCGTGTCCGCTGCTCTGGGTCGAGCACCGCCCCGCCCGCAGGCGCGGTCCGGGGCGCTACGTGCTCCTCACCTTCCCTTCCTATGATCCCCGGCCCGCCGGCGCCGGGTTCGTGCGGCGCGTGACTCTGGGCGCCCCGCGCCGTGAGCCTCTCAACCCTGATGAGGTCGCCATCCTGACGGGTGAGAGAGGTTGAAGGTTCTGGTAGTCGGCGGGACCAAGTTCATCGGTCCCCGCGTGGTATGGCGGCTGGCCGAGGAAGGTCACGAGGTCGTCGTGTTCCATCGGGGCCGGACCAAGGCGAAGCTACCAGAGGGCGTCGGGCACATTCTGGGTGACCGGCGAGCCCTCGGGAACTTCACAGGTGAGTTCCGCCGCTTAGCCCCCGAGGTGGTGCTCGACATGATCCCGATGAACGAGGGGGACGCCCGAGATCTGGTAGGTGTCATCAGGGGCATCTCGCGGAGGATCGTGGCGATCAGCAGCCAGGACGTATACCGGACCTACGATCGGGTCACCCGCAGGGACCCCGGCCCGCCGGATGAGATCCCGCTCTCCGAAGAAGCGCCGCTGCGCGAGAAGCTCTACCCTTACGAGCTGGAGGGGGTAGAGGGTTACGAGAAGATACTCGTCGAGGGGGTCGTCATGGGGGACCCCGAGCTGCCAGGCACCATCCTGCGGCTGCCGGCGGTGTACGGACCTGGCGACTACCAGCACCGGTTCTTCGAGTACGTCAGGCGCATGGATGATGGGCGGCCCGCCATCCTGCTCGGGGAGGGCATGGTCTCGTGGCGCTGGACGCACGGCTACGTCGAGGATGTGGCTCATGCCATCATGCTCGCCGTTAGCGACGAGCGCGCCGCAGGGCGGATCTACAACGTTGGGGAGCCAGATCCCCCGTCATGGGCAGAGTGGGTGGGGGAGATCGGGCGCGCCGCCGGGTGGAGCGGCGAGGTGGTCGTCGTCCCCGAGAACCTTCTGCCAGAGCACCTCGACTGGGGGCTCGACACGGAGCAACACTGGGTGGCGGGTACCGAGCGCATCCGCCGGGAGCTGGCCTACCGGGAGATCGTCTCGCGCGACGAGGCGCTACGGAGCACCGTAGAGTGGGAGCGGGCGCATCCTCCTGAGAGCGTAGATCCCAGCTCCTTCGACTACGCCGCGGAGGACGCCGCGCTCGCTGCCTCCAAGCGTTGAACCTGCGTGCGCCCGGCGGTCGCCGCTGGTACGCTCGATGGGCATGAAGAGAGGGAAGGCTCTCCGTTACTCGCTCGCCGCCATGGCGCTTTCGGCCGTGCTCCTCTTTCACCGGCAGCGCAGGCGCCCGATCGCGCATCCGCCCCGGCTCACGTTTCTCTTCGAGAACCCCGTCGTTGGCTCCTTCGTGGGTCCGGGGCGGCTGATCGAGCGCCTGGATCTCACCCCCGGCATGCGCGTCCTCGACGCTGGCTGTGGACCGGGGCGTCTGACCGTACCCCTCTCGAAGGCCGTAGGACCGGACGGGGAGGTCGTAGCCCTCGATGCCCAGCGCGGGATGCTCGAGAAGCTCGAGAGGAGGCTGGAGGACGAGGGCATCACGAACGTCAGGCCGCTGCACTCGGGTCTTGGCGAGGGGGCGTTGCGGGAGGGTAGTTTCGACAGGATCGTTCTCGCGATGGTGCTGGGCGAGGTGCGCGACCGCTGCGCTGCGCTGCGCGAGCTCTACACGGCGCTGGGGCCCGGCGGCGTCCTCTCCGTAACGGAGATCTTCGGCGACCCGGACTACAGGCGGCCCGCCACCGTCCGCCGCGAGGTCGAGAGAGCGGGCTTCAGGATAGTGAGACGCTCAGGCGGCTTCCCGGCCTACACGCTCA
>DASZKL010000048.1:0-7589 GCA_035947015.1 Rubrobacteraceae bacterium | reverse complement strand
CGCAGCTCTCCCCGGATGGTGCGCCGCTCGAAGGCGAGCCAAACGAGGATGATCAGGAGGTAGATCAATATGACGAAGAACAGCACGACGTATGCTAGCGGGCCGAACAAGGAAGCTGTGAAGTTGAAGGTCGCGTGCAGGAGTATGGCGCCCAGGAGCCCAAGGAGGGGCGGGATGGGCTTGAAGCTCTTGTGGTGCACGAAGGGGATAAGGCCGATACCGATTCCGGTCAACGAGGTGAACGCTGCGTGGGCGAAGCCCCCGAAGATCCGGCGCACCAAGAACGTCTCCGCCCCGAACTCCATACCGTAGAGTATGTCCTCGGCGAGGGCGAACCCGAAGCCCACAGCAGAGCCATAAACGATGCCGTCCATGACCCCGGCGAACTCGACCAAACCGCTCCTGCGACGTGCGAAGTAGGCGATGAAGAAGATCAGGAGCAGGGCGAGTCCCTTGGAGCTCTCCTCGACTACCGGCGCTACGAAGACCGCCGTGAAGAAGTCCGCGGCTCTCACGGTAGTCACGGAGCTCAACGTGAGCTGAAACAGAGTGTTGAATACCATGGAGACCGTCGTGGCTACGGCGAATCCCCACAAGAAGACCGGCACAATGTAGCGTAGCGGCTCGCGTTCGTAGAGATCTATGGCGCGGATAAAGAGCAGATAAACTACGGTCTGCACGATGCCGACCCCGACAAGCGTACCGGTTAGGGCCACGGCGATCGGTCCCCGAGGAGCGACATGGGCAGGAGTATACCCGCTCTTGGTAGAATACTCTTTGAGGACACGGCAGAAGGAGAACATTGGATAGGGACGTCCACGACCACAACTCCGTCCTCGGGGCGCTGCGCCACCTGACCCACGGTGTCTACGTGCTGGGGACCCGGCGGGGCCGGCAGTCGAACGCGATGACCGCCTCGTGGGTCATGCAGACCTCGGAACGCCCTCCTTGCGTCGCCGTCGCCGTGCGCGACGACCGGTACTCCCACGACCTGATCCTCGAGAGCGAGACCTTTGCCCTGAGCGTCCTGCGCGACGACCAGGTTGACGTCGCTACTCACTTCTCAGACACCAGCGGCGAGTACTACGACAAGCTACAGGGGGTGCCCTACGGTCTGACCCCAGGCGGCTCACCCTTCCTCCTCGACTGTTTGGCCTACCTCGACTGCAAGGTCATGGGCACCGTCCGCGCCGGAGAGCACACGGTTATTGTGGGCGAGGTGACCGCCGGCGACACGCTCGACGACAACTACCCCTTGATCTACGACCCTACAGAGTACGAAGAGGCCCTGCGCTAGGTGCCCCCCGACCCCGAAGGCCGCCTCCGCGAGCTGGGCCTCGAGCTCCCCGCCGTGCCCGAGCCGGCCGGTGCCTACGTGCCGGCGACGCGTGCTGGCACCCTGATCTTTACCGCGGGCCAGCTCCCCCTCGAGGAGGGCGAGCTCCATGCGACCGGCAAGGTCGGGGAGACCGTAACCCTCGAGGAAGCCAAGGAAGCGGCACGCCTCTGCGCGCTCAACGCGCTCGCCGCAGCGGCGGCGGTGGCCGGGGGCCTCGACCGGATAGGTCGGGTCGTCAAGGTTACCGGCTACGTCGCTTCCGCCCGCGGGTTCAACCGCCAGCCGGAGGTCATAAACGGCGCCTCGGAACTCGTTGGCCACCTCTTCGGAGACGCCGGGCTCCACGCCCGCGCGGCCGTCGGCGCGGCGGAGTTACCCATGGACACTCCGGTCGAGGTGGAGCTAGTTGTCGAGGTGGGCGACTCACCCGCCGACCAGGCGTAATCCGGCTGCGTTCGAGTCCTTGCGATGTTAGATTTCAGCGTTTTGCGGGTATAACTTCCTTCGTCATACAGGTTTTGCATTCGAAGGTATTTGAGGAGAAGAGTTTTGGGTGCAACCCGACAGAAGACTAGAGTAAAGCTCTACACGGGCAATTACTGCCCCTATTGCGTGAGGGTGAGGAGAGAGCTAGAGAGGCTCGAGCTCGACTACGAGGCGGTTCACGCCGACGCCGACGGGCGGGATGAGGTAGAACGCCTCAGCGGGCAGCGGAAGATCCCGATCCTGACCATCGGAGACGAGGTGCTCGTGGATTCTCCCCGCATCATCCGCGAGCTTCGCAAGCGCTACGCAGCTTAGCGCTACTGCTGTTCGTCAGCGGGACCCGAAGCCTCCTCGCTCCCTGGGCCGCCATTGATCTGCTCGAGGACGTAGTTCGCGTAGAAGACCAGCGAGTCTTCCGTCCCTTCGAGCAGGAAGGCGCGCGACTTGCCGATCGGGTCAAGGATCAGCGCTTCGAGCTCGATCACCTGCCCTTCGCCCCACTCCTCGTCCACGCACCAGGAGCTGGGTACTCCGGCGCTGCGGCGGATGGTCTCCCCGAGGAAGCAACCCAGGCCGTACACGAGCCCGTCGAGGATCGGCGGGTTCTCTTCCTCGTTGAGGGCAGCCATCAAGAGCTCTTCGACCAGCGGTAGATACCCGGTTTCGTAGTCCAGATCCACCCCCCAGTAACGGCTCGCGACCTCCCTGAAGAGTGAGGCGGAACCCTCCGGGTCGTCGAGGCTCACTCGAAGCAAGGCCAGCTGCAGGAGGGCCGCCGGGGACCGGCCGAAAAAGAACTCGACCTCCCTTGGCACCGGATAGGCGCTCAGGAGCTCCAGCCCAGCCTCGGCGTGCTGCGAGCTTCGCAGAATGGCGACCTTGTTTATCGCCCCTTCGACGGCCTGATCGTCCCACGGTCCGGTCTCGACCTCGATGAAGAAATCCTGGTCTCCCTGCAGCAGGTGTATTGGCAGGACCACCTGCCCCAAGGGGGACTCGATCTCCTTGAACAGCTCCTGGATGTCACCGCCGCGTTCTTCCAGTTCGCTGGCGACCCTGAGGATGGTAGCCGGGCGCGGGGCGTCGCGCCCTATCTCGATAGGACCTGAGCGTCCCTCTTCGGCTTCCACAGCGTCTTCAGGCACTTCGCCGCCGCTAGTCCAGAACATCCTGGGCAAGCCTCCTGCGTTGGATCTCCCACGAACCCGCAGATTCTAGCACCGGTGAAAATTTGCCGAAAGTGATGTCGATGCACTACCCTTAGCCTCATGCCCGAACGACAAGAGTTGCTCCTGATCCGCCACGGGCAATCCACGGCGAACGAGAGGGGCATCTGGCAAGGACAGATGGAATTCTCCCTTTCAGAGGTTGGACGCTGGCAAGCGCACCGGTTAGGAAGAGCCCTTGCAGGTGAGCGCTTCGACGGCTTCTACTCGAGCCCACTCGCGAGAGCCTTCGAGACGGCCGAGATAGTCGGCCGAGAGGTGAGCTTTCCGGGCGCCATCGTAGCCATCGAGGGCCTGATGGAGCGCCACGGTGGCTCGCTCGAAGGCACCACCCACGCACAGCGGGAGGCGCGCAACCCGGAGCTTGTGAAGAAGTTCCTCGCGCTACCTGAGGAGGAGCGCTGGACCCTCGTCGGCGCCGAGACCGACGAGGCGGTGCTGGAGCGCTTCGAGCGGGCGATCTCGGATATCCGCACCCGCCACGCCGCAGGAGCGCGCATAGTAGTAGTCTCCCACGGCGGTGCCATGCGGGTGTACCTCAGGGACCGCTTCGGGCCTGACGTCCTCCCCGGCGCAGTGCGGGCGCCGAACGCCTCGGTCACGCGTATCCAGTGGGACGACGCCGAAAGGCCGCATCTAGTGGAGCTGGCCTCGACGGAACATCTCGCCGAAGGCGCGACTACAGGTGCTCTTACTGCCGAATGAGGCGTTCCCTAGCCTACAGGCCGGACGCGGCGCGCGTTCGGGCCGCGGTCGTTACGTCCTACCTCGTACTCGACCTCGTCATTCGGCGCGAGGGACGAAGGATCACCGCTAACCTCGGAATGGTGGACGAAGAGGTCCTCGCCCGTTGGTCGCACCAGAAAGCCGTAACCCTTCTCCGCGTCGAACCACTTGACGCGTCCCCGCTCGCGCGGAAGCTCTTCTGCGTCGTCCCCGCTCAGCCCGTCGCGCGAGGCGCCTCGCGTCGAGAGATCGTTCTCTCCATCTGAAGCAGAGGCCTCTCCCTTGTCGGCCTCGAGCACTATCGAGTCCTCAGCGACCTTCACTATCACCGCATCGACGGGGGCCCAGTGCTCTCTCCATATGGGGTCTTCGGCGACCGCCGGGTCCAGCCACAACCCCCAGCCGTCGCGTTCGCCATGGTCGAGAACACCCTCGAAGACGCTCTCCGGCTCGCGCAGTCCGCGCTCGCGGCGGTAGATGTCGTTGCGCGAGCGGAAGGATTGCACCGAAGAGGAGCTGGTGCCCAGGGCGTCGGCGATCCAGTCGTCCGTCTTACCCGCTTCCACCCACTCCCTTATCTGGTCCATGTGGGGCTTCAACGCTATGCGCTTCTTGGAATCTGCCATACTACCGCCTGCTCCTTCTGGGCCTTCCTCCGATTACGACGAACGATTCGTTAAGCAGTTTATCGACGAATTATTGATGATGTCTTTAGGCATTCTACCATCTCACCGCCGCAGGTCTCACTCTTCCCGGTCGGAGGTACCCGGCTCGCCGCCCCTCCCCGCCTCCGGAGCGGCCGGCTCCTTCTTCCCACCGGACTCCTGTTCCACCCCGGGTGCGTCCTTTGCCTGGGGGTCCTGCACCCTCGATGGCTCCTCCCCCTTGCCCGGATCTTCGCGGACCGTACTGCGGGCAGCCCTGTCTTCGGGACCGGGCTTCTCCTCCCTCTCCTCCGCCGCGGCTCCCCCCTCGACCTCTCCGCCCTCCGACGAAACGCCCTCTTCTCCTTGTTCGTCGGGTTCCGCCTCGTCGCGCGGCGGCTCGGGGAAATCCGTGTAGCCCTCGCGGGCGAGATCCTCCAGCAGCTCTCCCAGTACCGGGGCAGGGAGCTCCAGGTGCAGCGCGAGGGTCTCGGCGCGAGCCAGAACCTCGTAGTCGTCTGCGTCCCCCTCGTAGCCTAGAGTCTCGAGCGCGCGGGCTACGTTCTCAGAAGGGACGAGGGTGTCCCCGCCGGCGATCACGCGCAGGTGCTGGACGAGGCGCAGGTCCAGGCCCCCTACCACGCCTACTATGGGCTCGGTCTCGTAGATGCGTCGCCGGATGAACAGGCGGGTGTCGTACCCGTCCGCCCACCGCCTCATGACCTCCAGTTCACCGATGTAGTTGTACTGGGCAACCCTGTGCTGGAATTGCCCTAGGAGCTGCCCGGTCAGTACCCTGAGGTCGCGGTCGCCGAAGAACCACGAATCACCCTCGACGTTCAAGATGCCGCTGGCCCGCGAGATCGTTAGCGGCTCTTCCTCGTCCTCGAAGGCCCCGCGAAACGCGCGCACCATCTCCCTTACCTCTTCCTGGGGACGCCCGCTCTTCATCAGGGCAGCCTCGTAGATCACGAGCGCCGCCGTATCGTGCTCGTGGGCGAGCTCGTCCACCCTCCGGGCTGCCCGCTCCAGCCTCCTGTCGTAGTCCTCAAGGTTCCTGATCTTCCAGGCGGCCTCAACGGCCTGATCTACTACCTCAACCATCACTTCTCCTCGGTCTTGGGGTTAGGGCTAGAATCCTCAATATACAGCATCTCCGAGTGTCTAAAAGGCGCTCTTGAGGCCGTAGACGCCTGGGGCTGTCTGGACGAAAGGCGTGCCAGGGTTATCCCTGACGTCCACAGCCAGCCGGGCTCGCATGGTGTTGTGGGGCGTCCGCCCGGCGCTGTTGAGGTAGCCACTCTCCAGGGCAATCTCGGTTATGTCCGAATAATGGAGGGGGTGCCCGACCTCCCGGAGGACCTCGCGCGCGGCGGCTTTGAAGTCCACAGCCGCTAGCCGAGCACTTCCGAGGATACCTCGGGGTAGGCCCCTACCAGGCTGACGTAGGGGCAGTGCTCTTCGAGCGCAGCGAGCGCCCGCTTCACCCGCTCCTCCTCGGGATGCCCCTGGAAATCGGCGAAGAAGACGTAGGTCCAGGCTCGCTTGCGGCTAGGGCGGCTCTCTATGCGGGTGAGGTTGATGTCCTCTTCGGCGAAGGCCGAGAGCGCGTCCCTCAGAACACCAGGACGATCCTTGACTGAGAAGACGACGCTCGTCTTATCCCTCCCCGTCCGTCCGGCCCACCCGCGCCCCAGCACGATGAAGCGCGTCGAGTTGGTCCGGGCGTCCTGGATGTTGCGGGCGAGGACGTTCAGGCCGTGGGCCTCGGCGGCCAAAGCACTCCCGATGGCGGCCACCCCTGGCTCCCGGGCGGCGCGACGTGCCGCCTCCCCGGTTGACTCGGCTTCGTCCAGCCGCGTGGCTGGGAGCTCGTGGCGCAGCCAGCTCGCAGCCTGGGAGAGCGCCATCGGGTGCGAGCAGACGATGCTCACGTCCTGCAGCGAAGACTCCTTCGAGATCAGGTTCTGCGAGACGGGCAGGTACACCTCCCCGCATATCTTCAAGGGGCTGTTCATAAGCTCGTCCAAGGTGTGGGTCACGGCCCCCTCCATCGAGTTCTCGACCGGAACGACGCCGTGCTCGGCCTCCCCGCGCTCGACACGGGTAAAGACCTCTGCCACCGTCGCCTGCGGCTCGAGCTCCACGCTCGAGCCGAACGAGCGCAGGGCCGCTTCGTGGGTGAACGTCGCCTCGGGCCCGAGGTACGCGACCTTCAGGCTGGTCTCGAGCGATATCGAGCTCGAGATGATCTCGCGAAAGACCGCCTCGAGGCCGCTCCTGGGGAAGTCCCCAGCGCTCGAAGCTCTCACGCGGTTCAGAACGGCGCGCTCCCGCGCGGGGGCGTAGGCTTTGAGGCCGTTTACCTGCTTGATCTCACCGATCCTCCGCGCCAGGCGCGCCCGGCGATCCAGCAGGGCGACGATCTCCTCGTCTACCTCGTCTATGGCAGCCCGTAGCGCCCCCATCTCGTCATTGGTCCCCTCCTCGTGCTGGGCGTGACCGGGCTCTATCGTATTCTCGTTCAAAGCGTCGGGATGAAACATGGTGTGTGCGGCCTCCGTCGTGGATCTCCGTGGTGTTCAGCGTAGAAGGAGGAGCGCGGCCGCGCCGCCGGGGTGGGCACGCCCCTCCCCGGTAAATCGCCCGAACGCCGTAACCGCACGTTGCATGATGGCCCAAGGTACCAAATCAATACGGTCTGTGTCAAAATATCCGCTGCTCAGTAGTGGGGCAGCCGAGGTTGTCTCCTCGGCCATCAAACTCCACCACACATGAACGAGCAAGAGGAGCGATGTGGCCAGCGCAAGGCGTTCGTCGCTTACAGCCCGCTCTCGGACTCGCCAGCTATTCCACCGTCACGCTCTTGGCGAGGTTGCGCGGCTTGTCCACATCACAGCCGCGGTCCTTGGCCACGCGGTAGGCGAGGAGCTGCAGCGGCACGCTGCGGACCAACGGACCCAGCAGCTCCGGCGCCTCGGGGACCGGGAGCACGACGCGTGAGATCCGGTGGGCTCTCTTGTCGTCCTCGCGGGCTATCGTTATCACGTTCGCCCCGCGGGCGAGGGTCTCCTCGACGTTGGAGAGGGTCTTCTCCCTTATGGGCCCCTCGCCGAGGACGGCCACGACAGGGCAGTGCTCGTCCACGAGGGCTATGGGACCGTGCTT
>DASZKL010000047.1:0-1751 GCA_035947015.1 Rubrobacteraceae bacterium | reverse complement strand
GTCCCGACGTAGCTGCTCAGGTGTTCTTCGTAGTCTATGAACAGCGGAGCATCCGGGTCGAAGGCCCGCTTCAGGCTGCTGAAGGCCACCCTCTTGTCCAAAGCGTCTAGCTTATCCAATGCTTGCGGCTTGTCAAGCGATCGGGTGAGCAATTTCTCGCGCACGTACGAGAAGGCTTCGAGGCCCTCCTCGGTGCGGATCAGGACGCTCGAGTACCCATCCGCGCTCCCGACGCTCCCGACGGAGATGTCCGCCGCGTGTCCCATGAAGTCCGCGCACTCGTCGCAGCCCTTGAGAGCCGCGCCGTAGAAGTCCCGGATCGGCTCCTCGAAGATGGTCTCACCGCCCTTGTCCTCGACGATCATCTTCCCCCGTGTGACGTCAACCCGGCCTACCTCTTCGAGGTCGATATCCCTCTTGTCCCGGATCTCTTCGAGCATCAGCTTCTCGTAGTTGAAGCTCTTGGTGCAAAGGAGCGCGATGGTGAGCGTGATCGCCTCGAGCCGCGAAGACCCCCACGTCCACGGCCGCGCCTGCATGGCTCGTATCCCCTCGATCTCACATGGTGTCCCCACGACCGCAACTCGGGGGTTAGGCGGCAGGTCGTAGCCCGCGAAGTCCACATGCGCTAGGGCCAGCGTCTGGTTGTAGAAGCTGCCGACGCACTCGCGCACCTCCTCGGGAGTGGTCGCCAGAAAAGCCTCGCCCTTCCATGGCTCCGATGCGCTCTCCCGCGCCACGAGCGCCCCGTCTATCTCCCCTGCTTCGAGCAGCGAGATGAGCAGGGCACTCACCACCCCGCCGTCTTGGGCGCCCTCGATCGTGGGGTCCACGCGAGCGGTGTAGCTCTCGTGGACGTGCCCGATGCCCCCAACGGATCGGCCATGCCCGTTACCCGTGATCCTGAAAGGCGGATCAGCACTCGAACCATCGCCTCCATCGCGACGTGCTGAGCCCAGTCTCCACGTCGCCTCGTGCCGCAAGCCGCCACGCGGGCAGAAATCCCAGCACAGGGAGCAGCCGGTGCACATCTTGACGAGCTTGGGCAGGTCATCCTCGCCGACGCCGATAGAGTCGGTCGGACAGGCGGCGACGCACACGCCGCACTGCACGCACCTGTCGGCGTCGATGACGGCCTTCTCGAGATCCCAGAACCAGACCTTCCCTGGGGCCTCCTCTATGTCGTTCATCAACTCCCTGATGTCGAAGCCGGCCACGGGTTACCTCGAGCCGTTCGCGGCCGGGACGAGACCCCGCAACGTCTCACGGAGATCCTCGTTGCGCGTCCTCCTCACCCACTCGTGGAAGCGCTCCCCGTCGCGGCGCTCCTCCTTGAAGCGCTCGAAGATGTGCAAGAGGGCTTCGGGCACCTCGTCGACGGGCTTCGAGCCCTCGACCCAGTCGATAAACGCCGCATCCTTGCCCAGCGACCCGCCGAGGCCGACGTCCACACCCTCGACGATAGTGTCATCCTTCTTGGCCGTCTCGCCCCTGAACCCTATGTCCCCGATCTGGGGCTGCGCGCAAGAGGCGGAGCACCCGGAGAAGTGCATCCTGATCGCCTCCTGCCCGAGATCCCCGACCCTACGGTCCATCTCGCGGGCCCATTCCAGGGCTCGGATCTTGGTCTCCACGATGCCGAATCGGCAGAACTCGCTGCCCGTGCAGGCCACGACCCCGCGCTCGAAAGCCCCCGGGCTTGGCGAGTACCTCTGGAGCAGGGGCTCCGCCAAGAGGTCGTCGAGGCGCTC
>DASZKL010000046.1:0-3431 GCA_035947015.1 Rubrobacteraceae bacterium | reverse complement strand
GAGAAGTACCCTTCCGAGATAAAGGCAGGGACGACGTAGACCTCCTCGGACTCGATGGTGTCGAGCACGTGTCTCATCGAGGGCTCTTCCTTCCAGAAGCACTCGACGACCTCATCGAACTCGCCGGTCTGCCGGATGCGTTCGGCGTGCTCGTAGACCGGCAGGCTCGAGTCCTCGTTGAGGTGCGAGCCATGCCCGACGATGACGAGGGCCTTCATGCGACGCACCCCTTGTTGTCCGCCGTGGGATCCATAAACTTCTCGGATAGATTCTATCCCACAAAACGTCCGTTCAGAGAGACGTCTTCACTGATCCAAGCGTACTCCCGCCGCCTTCACCGGCCCCTGTTGTACCCGCTGGCTGGTCGCAAGAGCTTGCTCAAAGAGTCGGGACCGTACTCCAGCGCGACGAGGAAGGCGGCGCCGATCACGGGCGGCTCGGTGGCGGAGGGGGCGAGGCGCGGGTCGGCACGCAGGATGCCATCGAGGTTGGTAATGCCTTCGAGCCCACGCCTGGAGTGGACGCCACCGGCCTTGAGGACTCCATTGGACATTCGGGAGACATCCTCGGCCTCGCGGCTCCCCGCCCTGCCCGCCACGTCCAGGTCCGGTACTTCGGAGAGGACTTCGAGGTAGGTCTGCACCAGCGCCCCGCGGACGGAGTCGGCGCGAGAGAGCGAGGCGAGCAACGCTGGCCTGGCGAGCTCGCGGGTCACCTCGAAGCTCCGCGCGTACTCGCGGGCCAGAGGGTCGCGGGCGGCCGCGAAGCGCATCGCGTCCCTGAGCGTGGCGTCCTTCCCGGCCCCGAGTGCGACCCCCATAGCGCTAGCGAGCGGCCCCCCGTCGCCCGCTGCCTCGAGCGCCCGGGCGAAAGGAAGGAGGTCTTCGTGGCCGAGGCGCGCGAGGACGCGGCCCAAAGGCTCGCCGAGGAGGGCCGCCCGGGCGAACGGGGCAAGGAATCCGGCGGTCCGAGGGTCGGCGAAGCCCGCGAAGGCGAGCGAGGCGAGGATCGTCTCCAGCACGGTCTCCCCCACGCCGCGGCGTCCCGAGCCGGCGAGAACCTCCTGGGCGGGTATGACAGAGAGCATCCGGGACTCGTGCGCGACGCGGCCGTCCACGTAGCGCGACCCTACCCCTGGGGTCGGGGCGCTGTAGACCAGGGTGAGAGCGGTCGCGACGCAGGCGGCGACCAGGCTTTCGGGAACCGGTGTTCTGCTCCGCTGCTCCATCTTCTCCGAGAAATGCCCTCCCGACGATGCTTCGTCGCGTGCGGTCCGACTCGCCTGAGACGACCCATCTCCGCCCCAAGAGGTTAATATATACGAAGAGTTGGATCGCGCACCCGATCACACGAAGTCGGACGGAGGAAACCTTGACCACCGCCCAGAAGCCTTCCCTCATCCCCGAAGATGCCTTCGAGACGGGCGCCCCGGAGGGGACTCTGGGCGCCGAAGAGGAGCTCTGGCTCGCAGACCCCGAAACCCTCAAGCTCGCGGGTGGAGCGCAGAAGATTCTCGCCGCCGAACCCGAGGACCAATTCTCAGGGGAGCTCATAGACTGCGAGATAGAGGTAAACACGGGCGTGCACCCGGAGCCTGGGGGCGTGGCTGGGGACATCGTCTCGCGGAGGCGGATCCTGCTGGCACACGCAGAACGCCTGGGCAGGGTCCTCGGCACCAGCGGGACGCACCCGATCGGGGACTGGCGCGAGCAGGAGATCATAGGGAAGCCACACTACCAGCGACTAAAGCGCAAGCTCGGTTGGCTGATTCGGCGCAACAACACATTCTCGCTGCACGTCCACTACGCGGTCCGGGGCAGGGAGAAGGTCGTCTACCTCTTCGACCGTCTCCGCGAGTACGTTCCGCACTTCCTCGCGCTCTCGGCTAACTCACCTTTCTGGCAGGGTGAGCTCACGGACATGCACTCCACCCGAGCCCTGATCTTCGGGCGCTCGATTCACCGGGCGGGGTTGCCCGAGCCTCTGGGCTCATGGGATGCTTACGCTGACTACGTGGACTTCGCGCGGCGCTCCGGCATCATAGACACGCTGGGGGAGATCTGGTGGGATATCCGCCCGCATCCCGGGCTGGGTACGATCGAGGTGCGCGCCTTCGACGCCCAGACGGACCCCATACGAAGCGAGGCCCTCATAACCCTCACGGCCGCGGTCTGTGATCTCCTCTCCGGGGAGTACGAGTCAGGCAACCTTCAGCCCATCCGCCCAAACAGGGAGATAGAAGAGAACAAGTGGATCGCCCAGCGCTACGGCATGAGCGGCGGGTTCGTGGACCACGATACCCACGAGAGGATCGAGACCCACCACGCTATCGAGCGCCTCTTCGAGAGCCTGCACCAGGGGGAAACGCGCAGGGACCTCTCGGCGCTAGAGGGCCTACTCGAAGAGCCCACCGAGTCCGTCCGGCAACTCGAGGTGTGGAGCGAGACGGGCTCGGTGCTGGAGGTGGCCAGGGATATCTCGAAAAGGACCCGAGGCCCGATGGAGCGGGGCTAGCGCGACTTACTTGCCGAGGAGGCGGCGCGAGACCTGCTTCGCAACGACCTTGCGTACCTTCTCGTTCTTGAGGGCCTTGACGGCAACCTGGCGGGCCCTCTTGTTCTTCAGGATCATCAGCGCGATCTTACCCTTGTTCACGGCTCGACCTCCTAATCTGTGGTGCTGTCGGCACTAGGCGGCTCTACTCAGCTCGCGGAGGAGCTTCTTCCTCAGCAGTTTGAGGAGCTCCTCCTCTCCCTCTGTGAGGCCTCCCTGCTCGGCGGCGATAACCTCCTCGACCAGCTCACCGTAGTAGGCTATCACGGACCCTTCCATGTAGTGGTCAATGACCCGCGGGCTGATATACGAGGCGCGGGCGATGTCCTTTGTGTTGCCTAGCCTCTTCGCGACGTCGTCGACCGCGGCGAGCACGTTCTCCTCGGCCTGGTCGAGATCCTCCGTGACGCCAAGCTCGGCGAGCTTGACCGCCGCGATCAGGGTGCCAGCCCAGGTGCGGAAGTCCTTGGGGGTGAACTCCTCTCCCATTACCTCTTTTACGTAGGCGTTCAGGTCACCGGACTTTACGTCTCTGATCTCACCGGAGTCGTCGTAGTACTTGAAGATCTCGTATCCCGGCAGGGCGACGCACTCTTCTACTATCTGCCGCAGCCTGACGTCGGTGACGGCTTTCCGCTGGTGCTGGCCCCACTTTCCGGTGTACTCGAAGACCAGGGTATCGCCCTCTATGCGCAGGTGCTTGCGTCTGAGCGTAGCAATGCCGTAGGTCTTGTTCGTCTTGGCGTAGCGCTCCTCGCCAACCCGGAAATAGGCAGCGTTCATAAGACGCGTCATGGTCGCGAGAACCTTCTCCCGATCTAGATCCTTGTGTCGCAGGTGGTTGCTTGTGGCACGCCGCATCCTGGGTAGAGCATCGG
>DASZKL010000045.1:0-2487 GCA_035947015.1 Rubrobacteraceae bacterium | reverse complement strand
GGGGGTCCCGATCTGCTTTTTCGGGCACACGCACGTCAAGGCCGTGGCCCCATCGCCTAACGGGCCAGTGATCGCAGCCCACACCCTGGATCTGAGCGCGGACGGCCCCTACCTGGTGAACCCCGGTTCCGTCGGCCAACCCCGCGATGGGGACACCTTCGCCTCCTACGTTCTGGCCGAGGTCGAACGCGTAACCTACCGCTTCGTCGAGTACGACATAAAGCAGGCGCAGGCCAAGATCCGATCGGCCGGCCTCCCGGGCATGCTCGCCGACCGCCTGGCCCTGGGCCGCTGAGAACGAAACACCGGGCGTGGAACCCACCTACCGCAAGCTCTTCACAGTTGAAGAGGCCAACGGCCTCCTCCCCAAGCTGCAGGAGCTCCTCGACGACCTGATACGCCATCGCGACGCCCTGCGCGAGAAGGCCCCTCACCTCGAGCCGATCTTGAGGGCCGCCGGCGCTAACGGCGGGGGCAGGGTGGGCTCCGAGTACGGCGTCGAGGCGTACAGGCTCTATCTGGCGATTGAGCGCATCCAGGAGCTCGGCGTGATCCTCAAGGACCTCGATATGGGGCTGCTGGACTTTCCGCACGAGCGCGAGGGACGCATCGTCTTTCTCTGCTGGCACCCGCCCGAAGAGCGCGTCGGGTTCTGGCACGAGATAGAGGCCGGCTACGCGGGGCGACAGCCGCTCTAGAAACGGTGCGGATCGTCCTCCAGCGGGTAAGGAAGGCCTCCGTTACGGTTCGTGACGAGAGGATCTCCGAGATAGGCGCCGGCCTCCTGCTGCTCGTCGGCGTCGCCCGGGGCGATGGGGAGTCCGAGGCCGACTGGCTCGCGGAGAAGGTCGCGGGCTTGAGGATCATGGGCGACGAAGTTGGGAAGATGAACCTGAGCGTCAAAGACGTCGAGGGGGAGATACTGGCCGTCTCCCAATTCACGCTTCTCGCCGACACCCGCAAAGGCAAGCGCCCAAGCTTCGCCGGGGCCGCTCCACCGGAGGAAGCCGAAGCGCTCTTCGAGCACTTCTGCGAGAGGCTGCGCGAGAAAGGCGTCGCCTCGGTGAAGACCGGCTCCTTCGGCGCGATGATGGAAGTGGCGCTCGTGAACGACGGACCGGTCACGATAGTCCTCGAGAGATAGTCTGGCGGCGAACATCAAGGTCGAGCCGCCCCGGTCGTTACGCGTTCCCTGAACTCCCTCCAGGCGCTATAGCCGCCCTCGTAACGGTGCAGCTTGCCGTCGCGCACCTCGACGATCTTGTCCGCGATCCGGTCGAGGAAGTATCGGTCGTGGGAGACGAAGACGACCGTGCCCGGGAACCGCTCCAGTTCCCCCTCCAGTATCTCTAGCGAGCCGATGTCCAGGTGGTTGGTCGGCTCGTCGAGGACGAGGCAGTTGGGCTCTTCGAGCATCAGCAAGAGGAGCCGCAGGCGGGTGCGCTCACCGCCGCTCAGGGCGGCAATCGGCTCTCGCACCTGCTCGTAGCGGAAGAGGAATCTGCCGAGCAGCCTCACCGCCTCGTCTTCGTAGAGCGGCTTCGCATCCCTCACCAGACCAAGAGGCGTCGCGTCGCGCGGTGGCGGCTCGGGGTTCTGGGCGAGGTAGCCGACCTTTATGGAGGGCCCGATCCAGCGCTCCCCCTCAGTCGGCGAGAGCACCCCGGCTAGAACCTTCGCCAGGACGCTCTTCCCCGCTCCGTTCTGGCCCACCACGCCTACGCGCTCACCGCGCGTCACGGTGAGGTCCATCCCTACGAGAACCGGCTCCTCGCCGAAGGCCACGCTCGCTTCGCGCAGCTCCAGCGCCTTCTGGCCGCCCCGAACACCATGGCGGAACGCGAGGCCGATCTTGCGTCGCTCGAGGACCGGGCGCTCGACCTTCTCCATGCGCTCGATCTGGCGTTGTTTGTTTCTGGCCTGGCGGGCGTGCCTCTCGTCCTCCGTGGTGTGCGCCCACTGCTTGAAACGCCGGATCGCCTCCTCCAGTCGCGCTATCTCCTTCTGCTGTGAGACGTAGAGTTGTTGCTGGCGCTTGATGGCCAGCTCCCGCGCCAGAGCGTAGGCCGAGTAGTTGCCGGGCCAGAGTATCACCCTCCCGTCCTCCAGCTCGGCTATCTCTCCGACGGTCTCGTCCAGCAGATAGCGGTCGTGGGAAGCGATCACCACTGCCCCATCGAAGGTCCGGATCAGGGCCTCCAGCCTCTCCCTGCGCTCCGCGTCGAGATGAGCCTCGGGCTCGTCCAGCAACAAGACGTCGGGGCGCTGGACGAGACAGGCGCCGAGAGCCACTAGCTTGCGCTGCCCGCCGCTGAGCTCGGAGGTGGGCCGATCCACGCCCGCCTCGTTCAGGCCAAGCGACCGGAGGTGGACTCGCACCTCGCCCTCGAAGCCCTGCCCGCCCAGCTCCGTGAAGCGTTGCAGCAGCCGCCCGTGACGCTCCAGCACCCGCTGCATCCGGCGCAGGTCAGCCGCCAGTTCGGGCGC
>DASZKL010000044.1:0-4115 GCA_035947015.1 Rubrobacteraceae bacterium | reverse complement strand
ACCCAAGCCGTAGGCAGCACGCACTCCCGATACACTGCCTACCGTCGGGTGATGGGCGTTGTAAGATGAGCCGGTGAACAGAGGCGGACACCTTCCCCCCGTAGCGGGACACGTAGGCCTGGATGCGCGAACGGTTCGGCTGTTGCGCCTCGTGCTGCTCCTGATCGTCGCGACGCTCTTCGGGCTTCTATACATCCTCTCGGCGGGGTTCCGCTCGGAGGTGAACCGCGCTCTGGTTCTCCTGGGAAGGGGAGACATAGCTGGGCTCAAGGACTACATCCTCTCGTTCGGGCTATGGGCACCTATCGCCTCGTGTTTCCTGATGGTGTTGCAGGCGCTCGTGGCACCCGTGCCCTCCTTCCTCATAACTTTCGCGAACGGGCTGGCGTTCGGGGTGTTCTGGGGCTGGATGCTGAGCCTCTTCGGCCACGTTCTGGCGGCGGCTGTGTGCTTCTGGATCTCTCGCTCACTGGGGCGCGTGCCGGTGGAGGTCCTGGTGGGCAAGACGGGGCTTCAGTCGGCAGACCGCTGGTTCGCGCGGTGGGGGATGTACGCGGTCTTCGTCGGCCGCCTCGTTCCAGGCATAGCCTTTGATGTGATCTCCTACGCCGCCGGCCTCACCCGGATGAGGTTCCGAAACTTCATAGTCGCCACGGCTCTTGGCATCTTCCCGCAGACTTTCCTCTACTCCTACCTTGGCCGCCAGGCGCCCGAGTACGTCATGCTGTTCCTGGTAACCTCGGCGCTCGTCGTCGCCGGGGTGGTGGCGGTAGCCGTCATCCGGTACAGAAGGGAGCGGCGCAAGCCGAAAAGGAATCTGAAGTAAAGATCAGGGCCTCGTAGACCGCTACGTGGCGGGTAGAATCAAGAGGTCATGACGCAAGCGAGAGTTAACGCTGCCAACGCTTCGACGGTGCCCACAGGGTCTCTGACCGTGATCACTGGTTCGATGTTCTCGGGTAAGACGGAGGAGTTGATCCGCCGCCTCAGGCGCGCTCTCTACGCGCGCCGCAGCGTTCAGGTCTTCAAGCAGGCCCTGGATACCCGCTCGGAACTTACAGAGATCCGCACCCACAACGGCACACTCCACGAGGCGGTAGCTGTCTCCACGAGCGACGAACTGCTCCAAAAGGTCGAGGAAACTACCGACGTGGTGGCCATCGAGGAGGCCCAGTTCTTCGATCAGGGGATCGTGGCCGTGTGCAGGCGCCTGGCCGACTCGGGACACGAGGTGATCGCGGCCGGCCTCGATATGGACTTCCGCGGTCAGCCATTCGGCCCGATGCCTCTTCTCCTCGCCGAGGCCGACGAGGTGGTGAAGCTGCGCGCGATCTGCGCCCGCTGCGGCCGAGACGCCTCGCGATCCCAGCGCCTGATAGACGGACACCCCGCCCCCGCCACCGCCCCGACCATCCTCATCGGGGCGCAGGAGACCTACGAGGCTCGCTGCCGCAACTGCCACGAGGTATAGGGGTGGTTCCGGCAAGGCGTTGCCGGGTATAAGCGAGCCTGGAGAAACCAGCTCGAAGAATGGAGGTTTCGGCCGGATGCCGCGCCAGTGGGTGATAGCGCTGATCTTGATCTGCACGAGCTTGAACGGGGCAGGCTTTATGTGGCACCTCTTCGAGCCGATCCCCCTCTACGACGAGATCGCCCACTTCATCACACCCTTCACCCTGGTGATGATCACGGCAGAGATCATCTACCGCGGCGGGGGAGACGACGAGTTCTTCAACACCCCGACCCGCGCTCTGATCACCGGCTCCGTGATCGGGTTTGTGGGAGCCGGCGCGTGGGAGGTCATAGAGATCATGCTTGACATGATGGGCTTCCCCATAAGCCGCGCCTTGCCCGACACGATCTTCGACGTAGTGCTCGGCGTGTTAGGGGGAGGGGCGGGGGCGTGGGTCGCCGACCGTTACCTCGACCGCCTCTTCGGGCGTTCGCGCATGAACGCCCACCGACCCAGGGTAAAGTAGCGCACAGGAGAGAGCCGGGACCCTTGGGCCCCGGCTCCAATATTTCATCTCCTCTATACCGAGTAGCTAGCGCCTCTGCGATTCGTCCGACTCATCCCTGACGTTGTCCTTGGTTCCTCCAGGACCGCCTGTCCTCTCTTCCTCCTCGACGGCCTCCGTGGTAGCGCTCTCCTCCGGCTTGCCCCGCCCGGCGGCCTCGTCGAGCTCGTCCCCGACGTTGTCCTTCGTTCCTCCAGAGCCCGTGCGACGCTCCTCGCGCTCGGTCATGAGCCTCTCCTTTCCGCTCGGCGCTCCTCCGAGCATCGGTACAGAGCCGTTATACCACCACCCGTGGCTCCCAAACTTGTTCCGGGTCGAAGCGTGTGCTGTAATTCCGATAAGTTCTGTCGGATTTAGGAAGGAGAAGTGACGATGAGCGTCACCGACCAGCTATTGGAGAACAATGCCTCCTACGCCGAGTCCTTCGAGAAGGGGGATCTGCAGCTACCTCCCGCCAGGGGTGTGGCGGTGATCGCCTGCATGGATGCCCGCCTCGATGTGCACAAGATCCTCGGTCTAGAGGAGGGTGATGCGCACGTGATCCGGAACGCCGGCGGGGTGATAACCGACGACGAGATCCGCTCTCTGACGATCTCGCAGCGCTTGCTTGGTACGCGCGAGATCGTCTTGATCCACCATACTGATTGCGGAATGCTCACCTTCACCGACGATGAGCTCAAGCAGCAGATCCAGGAGGAAGCGGGCGTCAAACCGCATTTCCCCATGGAGTCTTTCTCCGATCTGGAGGAGGACGTGCGACAGTCTATCGCGCGTATCCAGCATAGCCCGTTCATCCCGCACAAGGACAGCGTGCGCGGCTTTATATACGAGGTCGAGACCGGACGCCTGCGCGAGGTATCCTAACCTGAGCGCTCGGCCTTCCTGAGATAACTGACCTTCGATATCCGGCTTCTCCGCCACTCTGGCGGAGAAGCCGTACTCTTGTCGCCATACTGGACATCTCTCGGGTGATCACGGGTCACCGACTGACTCTCAAGATCCGCTTGGATTCACGATATCGCATACGATTTTCAGATAGCTCATTCTCCGGACGCTTCGCGAACAGGCATCCTGTCGATGCGCCCGAACCGTCGGGGTGGCATCATGGATGTTGCCGACCCGTTGGAGAAATACGCGCGTTGGCAAGGAGGAACCTTCGATGTCGGTAGAGGAGAACATAGCGTTGGCCAGCCGTTTCTTGGAGGCACGCGTCAAGGGGGATCTGGCCGCGCTGGACGAGGTAATGGCTCCCGACTTCGTCAACCACACCAAGCTGATTCCCGGCGAAGAGCCAGGCCGCGAAGGTGCAATAAGGGCGATCGCTCAATACTCTTCTGCTTTCTCCAACAACCATGTAGTCGTCGAGGACCAGGTAGCCGCCGGCGACAAGGTGGTTACCCGCTGCATCGTGCACCGCACCCACGATCGAGGAGAGCTTATGGGCGTGGCGCCTACCGGTAGGAAGCTGACCCTTTCGGTTATCGTCATCCACCGCATATCCGGGGGCAAGGTCGCCGAGGAGTGGGGCATAGGGACGATCGGTTTAACGCTGAAGGATCAGCTCATAGAGCAAGAGAGGATCGAGCGCGAACGCATAGAGCAGGAGCTGCAGGTGGCAAGGCGCATCCAGCAAGCCTCCCTCCCAGAGGAGGTGCCTACCCTCAAGGGATGGGAGATCTCCCCCTTCTACCTGCCAGCCAGAGAGGTAGGAGGTGACTTCTACGACTTCCACCTCCTCCCTGAGGGCAGACTGGGGCTTGTGGTTGGGGATGCTACGGGCAAGGGGGTGCCAGCAGCGCTTGTGATGTCTACCACCTGCGGGATGCTGCAGGTCACAGCTCAAGCCTTGGAGTCCTCATCACCAGGGGAGGTGCTAGAGAGAGTGAACGAGGCTTTGCTCTCTCGCATCCCGGCCAACATGTTTGTGACCTGTTTCTATGCCATCCTGGAGCCCAAGAGCGGCCAACTTGCATACGCCAACGCGGGCCATGACCTCCCTTACCTTCACCGTGGTGGTGAGGCCGAGGAGCTGAGGGCTAGGGGGATGCCTCTGGGGCTGATGCCAGGGATGGGATATGAGGAGGGGGAGCTCACAGT
>DASZKL010000043.1:0-3982 GCA_035947015.1 Rubrobacteraceae bacterium | reverse complement strand
CGTCCTGCGCTTTGTAGCGGTCGGTCGCCACCACGACGGCCACAACGTCCCCTGCGTAGTTGACCTCGCCGCGGGCCACGGGCCAGTGGTTGGGGATCCTCGTGTCATCGGTCGGTATCCAGGAGACGAAGGTTCGCGTCTTCTCGTCCAGGGGCTGCTCTTCGGCCGTCTCAGGGGTGTCTGTGGCAGAGGCCCCTCCCTGCTGCGCCTGCTGCACCCGCTGGTCCAGGCTCAGGCCGTAACCTGTGACGGAGGCGGGGTTGGCCTGGGGGTTCTTGTCCCAATCTTCCGCGAGGTCGTCGCCGGTAAAGGCCGCCACGACACCAGGCTGCTCCCTGGCCGCCGAAACGTCTATGTTCGTGATCTTGGCGTGCGCGTAGGGACTCCTCAGCAGGCTGATGTGGAGCATCCCAGGCAGCTTGATGTTGTCCGTCCAGTTGGCCCTACCCGTAACGAGAGCAGGGTCCTCCTTGCGCGGTATGCCCCCCCCGATATAGCGTTCCGGTGCTTCGGTCACTTTGTGTCTCCTCCTCTAAGAAGCCGGCGTAGCCTAGCGGTTCATGTGCGACTGCGCCATCTGGACGGCTTTGATGATGTTCTCATAGCCCGTGCAGCGGCACAGGTTGCCTTCCAGACCCTCCCGGATCTCCTCTTCGCTCGCATCCGGCTTCTCCTTGAGGAGGCTTATGGAGGCCATGATCATGCCCGGCGTGCAGTACCCGCACTGCAGCCCGTGCGCCTCGTGGAAGGCCTGCTGCATCGGGTGCCAGAGGCCGTTCTCCGTGATGCCCCGCACCGTCGTGATCTCGTGCCCGTCGGCTTGCACCGCCAGAATCGTGCAGGATTTGACAGACTCACCGTCAAAGAGCACGGTGCAAGCCCCGCAGTTGGTGGTGTCGCAGCCCCAGTGCACGCCCCCGATACCGAGGTTCTCCCTGAGGTGGTGGAGGAGTAGGAGCCGCGGCTCAACCTCCGCTACGTGCGAGGTGCCGTCCACCGTCATCTGGATCCTTCGCAAAGGTCCTCCTTTCCCGCCCGCCGCCAGCTATGAATGAGGCGCCATCCCCTTGCGCATACAATGCCTGTGGGCCGCCTGATGCCGTGGTCAGGGCGATCGCGCACAGCGCCCGGGCAAGCTGGCCAACCTTCCGTTTTTCCCCTTTTCTTGCGAAGCTTGGGCAGTGTATCACGGGCCATACCCAGGCTCTACCCGACGCATGACCAGCCCTCAGGCGCGTAACTTTTCGAGGGCGTTGCGCATCTGTGCGGGGAGCCCGGCGGGCCTGCGGGTCTCGCGGTCGACGTAGACGTGGACGAAGTGTCCCTGGGCGGCGGCGCTCTCCTCGTCGTTGCGGAAGAGCCCGATCTCGTAGCGCACGCTGCTGTTACCGAGCCGGGCGACGCGCAACCCCGCATGTACGGTATCGGGGAAGGAGATCGCCCTGAAGAACCGGCAACGCGTCTCGACGACAAGGCCGATGACCCGGCTCTTCTCGATGTCGAGTGCTCCCGAAGCGACGAGATACTCGTTCACTACCGTGTCGAAGTACGAATAGTAGACGACGTTGTTTACGTGACCGTAGACGTCGTTATCCATCCAGCGGGTCGGGATCGTAAGGAACCGCCTATACCGCTCCCTCGTCTCGGGGGCCTCCTCGCCAACCGCACCGCGCTGCTCCCGGTCCTCCACCCTCGCCCCCAACGTTCGCCTTGCGTCCGACGTTCTCGCCTGACCCGTCACATGCTACATGATGCCCGCGGAGAACGACCGCTCTAGCGGCTCCGCAGTATCTCTAGTGCACCGAGTTCCGTCTGGTGGCATCATTACGGTGCCCAAGGAGCGGTCCGCCAGGGGAAGTAGGGAAGGAGGAGATCGGTGTCAGCACAAGAGGGCAAGGCCATAGAAGACATGAGCCACGAGGAGTTATTGGCCGAGCTGCCCAAGCTCCGCGAAGAGGCAGCCAGAGCCGATGCGAGGGTTCACGCCGTCGCCGAGAGGATACGCGAAACCGCCGAGGTCCCGACCTACGTCGAAGTCCATGGGGATATCCTGGTAGTCGACGTCACGGGGACCGAGAAGGCGATGAAGCTCCTCACCCGCCTACATATCCCCCTCGAGCACGTAGAGGGCGCGGAGGCAGACCCGGAGATCGAGCACACATTGTGGAGGGTGTGGCGGATACCTGGCGTCCACCTGCCCGGGGTCCGCTTCTACGACGTGCATGGTCACCCGGACAAGACTGTCGTGATCCACCTGAAAGACGAAACCTACGACCGTCTGATCGTGGAGGTTCAGGACCCGGCCGAGACCGTCGCGAAGATAAACGATGCGGTAGGCGCTTCGTCGCGCTCCTGAGCTGGCGTCTGGTAGGCAGCGCCGCTTATGTCCGCGATAGACGGCTGGCTCGAGGGGTTCCTCCAAGGCACGAACGGGAGCCTCGGTGTCGTGTTGCTCATAAGCCTACTCTTGGGCTTGAGGCACGCCAGCGACCCTGACCATCTGGCCGCAGTCTCCACCCTCATAGCCTCTGAGGAGCAAGAAGGGGTCAGAAAGGCCACCTTCATGGGCTTCAGCTGGGGCCTCGGCCACGGAACGACGCTCGTCCTGGTGGGGCTGCCGCTCGTGCTGCTGGGCCAATACCTGCCGGAGAGTATCCAGCAGGCAGCCGAAGTGGCGATAGGGCTCATCATCGTGGTGCTCGCCATCCGTCTGCTCGTGAGGTGGAGACGCGGCGTCTTTCACGCCCACCCCCACGCTCACGCCAGCGGTGAGACCCACCGTCACCTCCACTCGCACGCGGACGGTTCCGTGCACGACCACTCTCACAACACCCACGCGCTCCGCACACCGCTCTCTGCCTACGCTGTGGGGCTCGTCCACGGCGTAGGCGGCTCAGGTGGGCTTACGCTGCTGCTGCTATCGACGATACCCGACCCGGTGGGAGCCACAGGGGCCCTGCTCGTCTTCGCCGCGGGTACCGCCGTCTCGATGGCCATGCTCTCGACCGCCTTCGGGCTCGCCATAGCGACGGGACCTATCCGCAGGAACTTCGAGCGCGCCGCCCCGGTGCTGGGGGTACTGGCCGCCGCCTTCGGTGCCTGGTACGCCGCAGGCGCTCTGGGGATCGTGTCTTACCCGTTCTAGCGGCGATCTTCGGCACGTCCGGCCAGGTCGGCGATCTCCGCGGCGCGACGTATGAGCGCCTCGCGTAACTCCGGCGGGCGGCGCACCACGAAAGGGAAACTCAAGCCCGCCAGGACGCGCGCCATCCAGCCCAGATCCGAGGTGGAGGAGCGCATGACCACCCCGCCCTCCGCTCCTTCGAGCGTTACCCCCATCGGCGGTACCTGCTCGCGCGCCTCCTCCAGGGTCGCTTCTAACAACACCTCCACAGCCCAGCGATCCCCCTGCATCGCGGCCAGAGTGGAGAGCACCTGCTGCGGGGCATCGAACCCGGGCGGGCGCACGAAGGTCTCCCCGAGTACCTCCGCCTCCAGAACCCTGTCCAACCTGAAGATGCGCATCCTCCCCCGCAGGTGATCCTGGCCAACCGCATACCAGTACCCCTCCCGATTGACCACGGCGTAGGGGTCTACCCTCCGTTTCGTCTCCTCGCCAAGGCCCGATCTGTAGCAGAGCCTCACCCGTCTCCGCCCACGCACGGCCTCAGCCAGCGCCACGACCACCTCGCCGCCTGCAAGCTCCGCAGGCTGCGCCACAGCCGGGATGACGGTCTCCTCGAGCGCCCGGATCCTCTCACCAAGGACCACGGGCATCACCCGCTCGAGCTTGGCCAGCGCACCCTCGACCGCAGGGGCCACGCCGGAGAGGCCGAGTCTGCGGGCGGCGAGTAGCGCCAGCCCCAACCCCAGCGCCTCGTCCTCCGTGAACATCATCGGCGGCAGCTTGAAGCCGGGCCGCAAGGAGTAGGCGCCGTGCCTGCCCCTCTTGCCCACGACGGGCACGCCGAGCTCGCGCAGG
>DASZKL010000042.1:0-9309 GCA_035947015.1 Rubrobacteraceae bacterium | reverse complement strand
GCGAACGCCAATACTCCGAAGTTCACGGTGATCGTCGGCGGCTCATTCGGGGCGGGTAACTACGGGATGTGCGGTCGGGCCTACTCGCCGCGCTTCTTGTGGATGTGGCCGAACGCCCGCATCAGCGTCATGGGTGGAGAGCAGGCTGCGAACGTCCTGCTCACCGTACAGGAGGACAACCTCGAGCGCGAGGGCAAGGGGATGACCGAAGTGGAGCGCCAGGAGTTCATGGGGCCTATCCTTGAGAAGTACGAGCGCGAGGGCAGCCCGTATCACTCGACCGCGAGGCTCTGGGATGACGGCGTCATAGACCCCGTAGACACCCGGATGGTGCTGGCTCTTGGCCTCTCCGCAGCCGCGAACGCCCCACTCGAAGATACTCGCTACGGCATCTTCAGGATGTGATAACCCTCGGCGATGCGGGAAGCGGAGAAGAGCTGCACGTCGAGCTTGCGTGAGGGGTCGAGGGGGTGCGCGTGAAGATAACCGGCATCGAAGCTTACCCGGTATGGGGCGGAGAGCGAAACCTTCTGTTCGTGATCGTAGACACCGACGAAGGAGTCTACGGCGTGGGCGAAGCGGGCCTCACGGGCCGCGAGCTGGCAGTGATGGGAGCGATCGAACATTTTGAGCCGCTTCTCCTGGGCGAGGACCCGCTTCGCACCGAGCACCTCTGGCAACTGCTCTTCCGGGGAGGCTTCTTCCCCGCCCAGCACGCTGTTTCGGCGGCGATCTCGGCCGTGGACATCGCGCTTTGGGACATCAAGGGCAAAGCTTTGGGCGTACCCGTATACGAGCTCCTCGGTGGGCGGGTCCGTGACCGCGTGGTCTGCTACCCGCACAACGCCGAAGCCGGCTGGGACACCTCTGCGCTTGTCGAGTCCTGCTTGAAGACAAGGGAAGAGGGGTGGCGCTTCGTGCGCTGGGGTCTGCCCCAGGAGGGCGGGGTCTTCGAGACCCGTCGCTCCGTCCGGGTTGCCATCGAGCAGCTTGCAGCGGTGCGCGATGCGGTTGGCGAGGAGGTCGAGATGATACTGGATGTTCACACCCGCCTCGAGATGTCTGACTCTCTCCGACTCTGTCGTGAGGCCGAGCCCTCGCGGCCCTTCTTTATCGAAGACCCCCTGCGTTCCGAGGACCCCGGTTCCTACGAGATGCTGCGGCTGCGCACCACAGTGCCCCTGGCCGCCGGAGAGCAGTTCGGTTCCAAGTGGGAGTTCCGGACACTCGTGGAGAAGGAGTGGATAGACTACGCCCGCGTCGACCTGTGCATCGCCGGGGGCATCACCGAGGCGAAGAAGATTGCCGCCATATGCGAAGCTCACCACGTGAGGCTCGCCGTCCACAATCCGCTCGGACCGATCTCGACGGCTGCTTGCTTGCACCTTAACCTCTCGTTATCCAACTTCGGTGTCCAAGAGCAACCCTACAGGCCTGGAACGTTTCTGACAGACGTCGTCCCGGTGCAGCCAGGGTGGGAGGACGGCCACCTGCTGCCGCCGACGCGTCCAGGACTGGGCGTACATTTCGATAGGGAGGCGGCGAAGGGTCGTCCCTTCAGGATGACCGAGCTTCCGCATCTCCGTCGGCCTGACGGTTCGGTAACGAACTGGTAGGCGAAGACGACGTGATCGCCGCGGGAGGTAGGCCCGGGACCCCCCGACGGGAACGTCTCGTGTACCATCACCGTGCAGTCGAGTGCTGAAGATTGGATAGAGGCTGATGGCTGAAAACTACGAGCTTCTACGTAGGACTGACGAAGGGCCGGTGACGACCGTGGCCCTGGCACGTCCTGAGGCGCGAAATGCCCTGAACGCTGCGCTCATAGGGGAGATCACGCGCTGCTTCGAGGAGCTGGCGGAGGATGAGGGCGTAAGGGTGGTAGTGCTCACCGGCGAAGGTCCATCCTTCTGCGCGGGGGCGGACATAGCCTACATGCGGGATACCGCAGGTTTCTCGTACGAGGAGAACCTGGAGGATGCCCGTCGGCTGGCGGATATGTTTCTCGCGGTGGACGAACTCCCGAAGCCGCTTGTGGCGAAGGTGCGAGGTGCAGCCATCGGGGGTGGGGTGGGACTCGTGGCTGCGGCCGACGTAGCGGTGGCCGAGGAGGGGACGACCTTCTCGTTCTCGGAGGTGCGCCTTGGTATCGCGCCGGCGACTATAGCCCCGTTCGTGGTACGTAAGATCGGGCCCTCGCGTGCCCGGACGCTCTTTCTCACCGGTGAGGGGTTCGACGCCGCGAGAGCGCGGGCGTTCGGACTCGTTCACGAGGCGGTTCCTGGGGGGGAACTCGACGCAGCAGCGGAGAAGGTGGTGACGCAGCTTCTGCAGGGAGGACCGGCCGCCCAGTCGGCTATCAAGGAGGCGTTGCGGCAGATCGAAGCAACGGAGCCGATGGAGGCGCTCGGGATCATGACGCAACTCATAGCGGAGCTTAGGGTTGGCGAAGAAGGGCAGGATGGCCTCGCTGCCTTCCTGGAGAAGCGCGAGCCTTACTGGAGGGGCCAGTGAGCTTCGGGAAGCTCATGATCGCCAACCGCGGGGAGATAGCGGTGCGCGTCATTCGGGCCTGCCGCGAGCTCGGGATAGAGTGCGCCGCCGTCTACTCGGAGGCCGATGAGGGCGCGATGCACAGGCGCCTCGCCGACGAGGCGTACTTTATTGGCCCAGCCCCCTCCACGGAGAGTTACCTGAACATCGAGAGGCTCGTCGAGGCGATCGGGGCGTCCGGAGCTGACGCCGTACACCCGGGCTACGGTTTCCTGGCGGAGAGCACTCCCTTCGCCAGGGCGGTAGAAGGGGCGGGGGCTATCTGGGTCGGGCCGCCGCCTGACGCGATGGACGCCGTGGGCTCCAAGGTGGCCGCCAAGGAGCTGGCCCGCGGGGCCGGCGTACCCACCGTACCGGGCTACGAAGGCGGAGAACAGCGGGAGGAGCGTCTCGCCCAAGAAGCAGAGCGGATCGGTTACCCCGTCTTCGTCAAGGCGAGCGCGGGGGGAGGCGGGCGGGGGATGCGCGCCGTCACGAACCCTGGGGCCTTTTTGGAGGCGCTCCGCGGGGCGAAGAGGGAGGCCGAGGCGGCTTTCGGCGAAGGGTCGGTGTTCCTGGAGAAGCTCATCGAGAACCCCCGGCACGTGGAGGTGCAGGTTCTTGGAGATAACGAGGGCGACGTTATCCACCTCTACGAGCGCGAGTGTTCCGTCCAGCGCAGGCACCAGAAGGTCGTCGAGGAGGCTCCATCTCCGGCGCTGAGCCCCGAGCTCCGAGAGGCCATGTGCGCCGCCGCTTTGAGCCTCGCTCGCGAGGCGGGTTACCGCAACGCGGGGACCGTGGAGTTCCTCCTGGACGGCGAAGAATTCTACTTCCTGGAGATGAATGCCAGGCTGCAGGTCGAACATCCCGTGACGGAGCTCGTTACCGGCCTGGATCTGGTCCACCTGCAGCTCGCCGTCGCCGCCGGGGAGAGGCTACCACTCTCCCAGGGGGAGGTTAGCGTGCGCGGCAGCGCCATAGAAGCCCGACTCTACGCCGAAGAGAACGGGCTGCCCGCCGCGGGTCGGCTCCTCGCCTTCGCACCTGCCGAGGGGCCCGGCGTCCGCAACGACGCCGGGGTAGAGACGGGCGACGAGGTCTCCCTCCACTACGACCCCATGCTCGCCAAGCTCATCGTTTACGCCCCGGACCGGATCTCGGCAGTCCGGCGGATCAGGCGGGCGCTTCGCGACTATTCGGTCCTCGGCGTACCAACCAACCTGCCGCTCCTTCGAAGAGTCGTGGATCATCCCTCCTTCGCCACAGGAGAGACCACCATCGGCTTTCTGGAAGAGCACAAGCTGGCGGAGACACCCCCAGAGCCTCCGGTTCCCCGCGAGGCGGTGCTTCTCGCGGCGGCGGGTGAGCTCTCGCTGGACGCCTCTGCCGAGCCGTTCGCGGCCGGCCCCTGGCGCAACCTGGGGGCGGTACGGCTGCGCTACCGCTCGGGGGAGAGGGAGTACGAGCTCGAGGTCGAACGTACGGGCGTCGGCGGCCTTAGGATCCGTCTCGATGGCGGCGTCACCGCCGTTGAGATGCTCTCCAGCGAGAACGGGAGGCTGCGCGCCGTCGTGGACGGAAGACCCATCGTGGCTGGCTTCGCCTTCGATGGCCGCAGCGCTCTCGTCTCCCTCGGCGGCGAGAGCTACCGGCTCACCAAACCCCCTCCGCCCGACGTGGACGGGGCGGGTCCGGGTGGGCCTGACGCGGCCGGTGAAGGCCTGACGGCCCCGATGCCGGGGACGGTGGTGAGGGTGCTGGTGGGCGAGGGCGAAGAGGTCGAGGAGGGGCAGCTGCTCCTCGTCATCGAGGCCATGAAGATGGAGCAGTCCGTAGTAGCTCCCCGCGCAGGCCGGGTCGCTTCGCTGCCCTACGGCGAGGGCACCCTCGTCCCCGGCGGGGCCGTGCTCGCGGAGATAGCGGAGGAGTAGCGTGGAGGCAACGAGAAACGGGTCCGAGGGAGGCGATCCGATGCGCGTGCAGTTGGTCGATGTTGGCCCCCGGGATGGTCTGCAGAACGAGGAGAAGATCCTCTCCCCAGAGATCCGGGCAAGACTCTGCGACATGCTGGCGGCGGCAGGGGTATCGCGCGTGGAGGCTGCGAGCTTCGTGAACCCGAGGAAGGTGCCGCAGATGGCGGGCGCCGAGGAGGTGATGGCCGCCATCGCCCGACGTCCGGGCACGAGCTACGCTGGCCTCGTGCTGAACGAGAAGGGCTACGAACGCGCCGTGCAGGCCGGCGTCGACGAGGTGCGCTACGCTTTCCCGGTCACCGAGACGTTCGCCCGGCGCAACCAGAACACCAGCGTGGACGCCGCGACCGATCTCGCCGAGAAGCTCACGGAGAGGGCGCGGCTCGACGGCGTTCGGGTCTCCATCACCTTGAGCGCCGCCTTCGGCGACCCGTTCGAGGGGCGCGTTGAGCCCGCCCACGTACTGGACATAATCGAAAGGGTTAGTCAGGCGGCTCCGGACGAGATCGTGCTCGCCGACACGATCGGGGTCGGGGTTCCGAAGGGGGTGAGGGAGCTGGTTGAGGGGGCTCTCGCGTTCGGGACCACCGTCGGGTGTCACTTCCACGACACCCGCAATACCGGGATTGCCAACGCCGCGGCGGCCGTCGAGGTGGGGGCGACTGTGCTCGACGCCGCGGTCGGGGGCACGGGGGGATGCCCCTACGCCCCGAGGGCGACAGGCAATATCGCAACCGAAGATCTGGTGTACCTCTTGCACGGTATGGGCTACGAGACGGGGATAGACCTCGACGCGCTCATCGAGGTCGCGGCGTGGATGGCGCAGCAACTCGGCAAGGAGCTCCCTGGTCAGGTCTACAAGGCCGGCAACTTCGAGCCGGTAGCCGGCTAGACGCTCGCCGGCTCCTAGATTCCAGGCTGCGAGTCGTCGTATTCGATCCGGAAGCCGCCGGCCCGGCAGTGGCGGATAAAGTCTCGGTAGTAGGTTTTCGCCGGGCCGCTGAACCATTCGGTTGGCCCCACGTCTGTAGTGGGCAGGTGGTAGTCCCCGATCCACTCCGTCCGGCCTCGCACGGCGTCGTGGTCGGGTATGTCGGGTAGTGCCCTCTCCAGCGCATCGGCGAGTCGGCCTGCCTTCCGCTCGTCAACGTAGGCGCCGGACTCCATGCGAGCCTCCCTGAAGCCGTACGCGTGGGCGAGATCCAGGATGCGTCCCCAGGATCTGTCGTCGAACCAGTGGCGCCAGGGCTCGCCGGTCACCACGTGGACCTCGTCCGAAACGAGTTGGACGGCCACACACCATCACCTACCTTTCGACCCGGGAATCTAGCAGAGAACAAAAGAAACGTGCGTACCCCTTCTCTTGAGGACGCGAGGGTTTATCCTGATGGGCGCAGGGATCGCGAACCGGAGGACCACGATGGCCGAGAGCAACCACAAGCAGGAGCTGAGCCGGTTGCTGGCCGAGCTGGGGGAGACGCTCGGCAGGCGGGAACGGCTCCTCGAGCAGATGAAGCGCGTGCGCACCCAGGCGCGGCTGCACGAGATCACCGTCGAGGCGGACCAGCCTTTCGAGGGGTGGGATCAGGAAATGATAGTAGAGGATTTGCAGCGGGAGTTGGATCACCAGCGCGCCCAGGAGCGCGAGCTGCAGCGGGTCCTGGACCTGCTCGAGCGCCAGCGCGAGATCGAGGACCGCCTCTTCGAAGAGCTGGACCGCCACCTCGCCAACGAACACAGGGACGACCTGGCGGATGTGTGGCGCCGGATGGAGCAGCGGGATGCGATCTTCGAGAACATGGAGGCAGGGTCACTCGAAGTGAAGCGGAGGCTCATCCAGGAGATGATGGAGTACCAGCGTGAGATCGAAGAGCGGCTTTTCAGGCTGATAGAACTTCATCTTTCCGAGGGACACCAAAGCTAGGATCGAGCGCCGGTATATGAGAGCCGTACCCCGAGACAGCGAGCATGACGATCGCTAGAGAGTACGCGCAGCCTACCGGATCTACCCTGACGCACCTGGAGGGTGCGCTCTCGGGGAAGACTTACCCTGCCGACGAACTGGCGGGCCTGGATCCGGCCGACGGACGTCCCTTGCTCGCCCGCTATGATATGCAAAGAGCAGCCCGCACCCTGACCGTCGATTCGCTGGCGCACCGCAGGACAGGGGGTATGTGGCGTTGGGCGGAGTTGCTGCCACTCCGAGATTGGAACCACGTCATCCACCTGGGCGAAGGCGACACGCCGCTCTTGCCGCAGTTACGTCTGGGGAAGGCTCTGGGCGTTTCGCGCCTCGCCACGAAGGCGGAGGGGTTGAACCCCACAGGGTCATTCAAGGCGCGGGGGATGGCCGCAGCGGTCTCCCGAGGTCTCGAGCTCGGCGCTACCTCGTTCGTCGCGCCCTCCGCGGGCAACGCCGGAGGCGCTTTAGCGGCCTACGGCGCGGCTGCCGGCGTTGAGGTCACGGTGCTCCTCCCGGCCGACGCCACCGACGCCAGCCGGGACGAGGTGCTTGCGATGGGCGCGCGCCTGGTCCTGGTCGATGGCCTCATCAATGACTGCGGCAGGATCGCCGCGGCCCTGGCCGACAGAACAGGCGCCTTCGACCTAAGCACGCTGAAGGAGCCGTACCGCGTCGAGGGTAAGAAGACTATGGGGTTCGAGCTGGCCGAACAGCGCGGTTGGAGGCTTCCCGACGTCATCGTCTACCCAACGGGTGGCGGTACCGGGCTGGTTGGCATGTGGAAGGCGTTCGCCGAACTGGAGGCGCTCGATCTGATAGGGTCCCAGCGCCCGAGGATGGTCAGCGTGCAGGCGGAGGGATGTGCGCCTATCGTGCAGGCCTTCGAGAACGGGGAACGCTTCGCCGAACCCTGGGAGGATGCGCACACCCGGGCTTCTGGCATCCGCGTGCCGTCCGCCGTGGGAGATTTCTTGATCCTCGACGCGGTGCAAAGATCAGAGGGCACGGCGGTGGCAGTTGACGAGGGATCCATCGCGGATATGCAGCTCTTCGCGGGACGCCTGGGGGCCGGGTACGTAAGCCCCGAGTCCGCGGCCGCCCTCGCCGCCGTCCCCGACTTGCGCATCCGAGGCGAGATCGGCCGGGAAGACGAAGTCGTAGTCTTTGACTGCGGTATCGGCCAGAAGTACCCGCCGCCTCCAACACTCCCAGATCCCCCACTCGTGGATCCAGCCAACTTCGATCTCGAGATGCTGGTGGACCAGCTAGGGGAGACAGGCAGATAACCCGCCAGAGTCCCTTGCGCGAGGATGCAGCCTCTGCTACTACTGGCGGAAACTGGGTGATTGGGTGAAAAAATAGAGGAAAACCACCAGAAATTATCAGCGAGGGCGGCGACTATGCCGGAGGAACGGCGCAGGAGGATAGCGCAGCTCGTCCGGGAGGCCGGGAGCGTAACGGTAGCTCTGCTTGAGGCGGAGTTCGGGATCTCGCCGATGACGGCCCGGCGTGACCTGGTTGCCCTCGAGGAGGAGGGACGGGTTCGGAGGACCCACGGTGGAGCGGTTCTTCCTGAGTACGCGGGGCACGAGGACTCGTTCTGGTACAGGCTGGACGAGGCGGTGGAGGCCAAGGAGCGACTGGCCCGCGCGTCCATCGAGCTTCTGGAGCCTGGGGCCTCGATCTTTCTGGACTGTTCCACGACCTCTTACTACCTCGCACGGAGGATCCTGAGGGAGGGACCGCAGGTCACGCTCTTGACCAACTCTGTGCCGGTGATGGAGCTCTTCATGAAGAACGAGGCGCCCAGGACGGGCGTCGTCGGGGTGGGGGGCCTCATGAGGAAGCTCACCCTCTCTTTCGTGGGACCGCACGCGGTGGAGACGATCTCGGCGCACTCCGCGGACAGGGCCTTCGTGAGCGTCAAGGGCGTTACGCGCGAGGGTTTCCTGACGGACCCCGACGTTCTGGAGGCCGAGGTCAAGCGCGCCATGATCGAGCACTCCGGAGAGCCCGTACTTCTCGCGGACGGCAGCAAGTTCGAGAAGCGGGGATTGAGCATCATAACGCACGCCTCGAAGCTCTCCAGGGCGCTCGTGACCGACGCCCCCGAGGAGCAGCTCCAGCCGCTCGTCCTCGCCGGGGTGGAGGTCGGGCGTGTCTAGAGGCCGCTACGGACGCGCGTGTCCGGCTCGTCCCCGACGGAAGGAGAAGGGGCTACGGCGCACTGTTCTTCGTCCGGGTATGGGAAGGTAAGCGGCATGCCACAGTTCGGAGCGCACGCGTTTATCTGGGCGGGTGAGTGGACCCCCGAGGGCGCCGAGAAGGTGATCCGGGGTGCGGCGGATGCCGGGCTTGACTTCGTGGAGATTCCCCTGTTGCACCCTGAGACCATGGACGTCTCAGGCACCAGGGATCTTCTCGACCGCTACGGTATCGGGTGCACTTGCTCGCTGGGCTTGCCCAGAGCGGCGCACCTACCCTTCGCGCCGGAGAGGGCCGAAGCGTCTCTGAAGGGAGCGGTGGACGTCACCGCCTCGCTGGGAGCTCCCGCGCTTTCCGGGGCGATCTACACCCACCTTGGCACCCTTACCGGCAAGCCACCGGGGGAGGACGAGCTCGCGGCGGTGGAGCGCGTTCTCAAGAGCGTGGCGCGATATGCGGCGGGAAGAGATGTCTCGCTGGGCGTGGAGGCAATCAACCGCTACGAGACCTACCTGATCAACCTCACTTCCCAGGCCGACGCCATGGTGGGCCGGATCGACGAACCCAACGTGTTCGTCCACCTCGACACCTACCACATGAACATCGAGGAGAAGGGATTCTACGACCCGATAG
>DASZKL010000041.1:0-2685 GCA_035947015.1 Rubrobacteraceae bacterium | reverse complement strand
GCGGCTGCTGAGCATAGACACCATTGAGGCGCTCTCCCGCCCCGAGGCCACCCCGCGTGGCTAGCCTGACCCTCCTCCTCCAAGACCTCTCTTCGCTCGAGGATCCTAAGCTCATAGAGTGGGATTGGATCTCCGAGAACTTCTGGGAGGACATAGTGCCGGCGATCCAGGGGCACATCTATCTCTCGTTCGTCTCGGTCGCGATCGCGCTCGCGATCTCGCTCCCCACCGGCATACTGGTGTCGCGCTACCGCAAGGCCTACCCGCCGGTGACCTTCGTGACAGGGATACTCTACTCCATCCCGAGCCTCGCCCTCTTCGGGATCCTCATCTCCATCCCGGGGATAACCATCGGGCCGACGCCTGTGATCATCGCGCTCGTTGCCTACTCGCTCCTGATCCTGGTCCGCAACACGGTCGCAGGCCTCGACTCGGTACCCGCCGAGACCATAGACGCCGCGCGCGGGATGGGGCTCACTAACCGTCAGATCCTCTTCAAGGTCGAACTACCGCTGGCGCTCCCGGTCATAGTAGCTGGCATCCGCATAGCGACCGTGACGATCATCGGGATCGCGACTATAGGCGCCTACATCGCGGCAGGGGGCCTCGGGAAGATGATCTTCGACGGCATCAACCGCGGCTTCCCGACCATGATCATAACCGGCGCGGTCCTCGCGACCGCCCTCGCCATCCTGGCCGACCTCTCCCTCCTCGCCCTGGAACGCTACCTGAGACCATGGGCGCGCAGGAGGTCCTGAGATGGACGCGATCCTCGGGGTCCTTAGACGCCCAGAATTTTTCGACTTGCTCCTTACCCACGTACTGCTCTCCGCGGCAGCTCTGCTCATCGCCATCGCGATAGCGCTGCCTGTGGCTATCGCGATCAGGAACACCCCTCTGGGCGCGGCTCTGGCTGTAAACATCGGCAACATTGGACGCGCCGTACCGTCGCTGGCAATCCTGGCCCTCTGCCAGCCGTTTTTGGGCTTCGGCTTCGACACGGCGCTCGTAGCGCTTACGGCTCTGGCAATACCCCCGATCCTCATCAACGCATCGACAGGCTTGAGAGAGGTGGACCGGGGAATCATAGACGCCGCGCGCGGCATGGGGCTCTCAGGGAGCCAGATCCTCACCCGCATACAGATGCCCATTGCGGCGCCGGTGATCTTCGCCGGCATCCGCACCTCGGCGGTGCAGGTGGTCGCGAGCGCCACTCTGGCGACGTTCATCGGCGGCGGAGGTCTCGGTGATCTGATTGTGGAAGGCATCCAGCTCAACGACAACGTCATCCTGCTCGCGGGCTCACTCTCGGTGGCAGTACTCGCGATCATCACCGAGGTCGGCTTCGGCACGCTGGAGAGGGGCATGACCCCCAAAGGCTTGAAGATCGCGCTGAAGCGTGCCCAGTAGGCTAGAGACATAAGGAGGAATAGGTGAAGAACAGGACGAAGCTAATCCGCACGATGCCGGTCGTAATCACGGCGCTGGGGCTGCTCGCTCTCGCTGCCTGCGGCAATGTCGGTGACACGGGTGGCTCCGAAGAAGGCGGAGGCGGCCCGACGGTCACCGTCGGCTCCAAGAACTTCACCGAGCAATACATCCTGGGCGAGCTCTACGCCCAGGCGCTCGAAGCCAAGGGGTTCAATGTGGAGAAGAAGCTGGACCTCGGCGCCTCGGTAATAGCCGACAAGGCCCTCCAGAACGGCCAGATAGACATGTACCCCGAGTACACGGGAACCTCGCTGGTGGAGATCCTCGAACAAAAAGAGCAACCAGACACGCCAGAGGCGACTTACCAGAAGGCGAAGAAGCTCTACGCCCAGCGTGACCCGGCGGACACCATGCTTACGCCGGCGCAGTTCAACAATACCTACGGTATCTTCGTCCGCAAGGACGTGGCTGAAGAATACGATCTCGAAACGCTCGCAGATCTCGCGGAGGCCTCCCCGGAACTGAAGTTCGTCCTATTCTCCGACTTCAGGAGCCGGGAAGACGGCTACCCGAACATGCAGAAGAACTACCCGGCCTTTGACTTCGGTGACCTCGTAATCGTGAATAGCATCGGCGGCCCGATCTACCAGGGCGTGCTCCAGGGTGAGGGCGACGTCGGCGTGGGCTTCACCACCGACGGCCAGCTCGCCTCCGACGAGCTGGTTGTGATGGAGGACCCCAAGAGCATCTGGCCCTTCTACTACCCGGCCCCAGTCGTCAGGAGCGACGTCCTGGAGAAGAACCCGAGGATGGAGGGGGTTCTGAACTCCGTCTCCGAGACCCTAGACGCTGAGACCATGCGGGAACTCAACAGCCAGGTTGATATCGAGCAGGAGGATCCCGAGGACGTCGCCGCGGAGTACCTCAAGGATCAGGGTCTGGTCGGGTAGGAAGAGCTCCTAGCCAACCTCCTCGACCGTCCCCGACGGAAGATCCGAGCACCGGCCTCGTGGTGCGCGGGGTCGCCTCCTGCGGCAGGATCCGTGCCCCGGCGTTAGACTGCAAAGGCGCGGGGACGCTCGCCGCGAGGATCCCGAGGAGGTATTAGATGACCGACGTTAGCAGGGCCTCCACCGTCAGGGCGCCGAGGGGAGCCGAGATCTCCTGCAAGGGCTGGCACCAGGAGGCCGCTCTGCGGATGCTCATGAACAACCTCGACCCCGAGGTCGCCGAGAAGCCAGAGGACCTCGTCGT
>DASZKL010000040.1:0-2565 GCA_035947015.1 Rubrobacteraceae bacterium | reverse complement strand
CATGGTTAGAGGGGAGACCTAGCAAGGATGGACGACGAGACGCAGAAGCGCGCGATCACGATCCTGGCGAGCGTCGTCGCCTACCTGCTGGCGAGCCGCCTCTCCGACAGGTTCGTGGAGCAACCCGAAGTCCGCGGCATCCGGGACGACCTCAAAGAGGCGCTCCTCAGCGCGGCGTCATCCCTGATCCTCACAATCATAGCCTCGCTCGTTATACGGCGGGCCATGGGCAGCCGCTAGCACGCCCGAGGGAGTGCGGCCTTCGCCGCTCGCACCCCGTATGTTCGGAGGGCATAGTGTTATCATTGCGCCCATGAGCACCATCTTGATAGTTTTGCTTGTGGTGATCGGCGCTGTGCTCGCGGCCTCCGTCGCGCTCGGGCGCGTCTCCCAGGAGGTGGAGAGCGCCCGCGACACCGAGTACCTGGAACTGGAGGGGACCTGGATCCGCTACCGCGTCATGGGCGGGGGACCGCCGGTCCTTCTGGTTCACGGCTGGCTCTCTTCGTCCCGCATCTGGGAGCAGCTCGCGGGGCGTCTCGCGCAGCGGTTCACGGTGTATACCCTCGACCTGAGCGGCTTCGGCGAGTCCGACAAGCCCATTTCGGGGTATGGGGTGCGCAACGGCAGCAGGCTCTTGTACGCCTTCTGCGCCCACTTCGGCCTGACCCGAACCAACGTCATCGGCCACGACCTGGGCGGGAACATGGCCGTGAAGCTGGCCGCCGACCATCCGGACCTGGTCGGGCGCCTCGTCCTCGTGGCTACCCCCGCTGACGAGGGCCAGATCGACCTTCCTACGCCCCTCTGGCTCGCTACCCTGCCCGTCCTGGGTCCCATCTTCTACACTTTGGGACGCCTCGCGCGGCCGGTGCGTAGGGTCTGGATGCGGCCTTTCGTCTCCGACCCGGACAACCTGACCGAGGAGGTCATCGAGGACGCCGGCCGCTCCACGCCTGCGGCGGTCGGCAAGACCCTGGGCGTCGCGCGGCGCGAGATCTCACGCGGGCGGCTCGCGCGCCAGGCGAGGATCATCAAGATCCCTCTGCTCCTCATCGCGGGGGAAGAAGACCAGATCGTGGACCCCCAGGCCGCCGGCGTGTGGGCCCGGAGCGTGGATCAGGCCGAGGTTTGCCTCCTCGACGAGTGCGGGCACCTGCCCATGATCGAACGCACGGCCGAGTTCAACGCCCAGATACTGGCATTCCTCACGGGCGACGCCCGCTACCTGGATTACGCCGAGGCAGCCTCCAGGACCGAGGAGGAAGAGGTCGAGTACGCCGAAGACGTCGACTCGGGCTTCACCGAAGAAGACGACGCGGCATCTGCACCCGCAGATCTCGCTGCGACGGATCCAGCGCCACAGCCGGACGACGCCGAAGGGCACGAAGACCTGCCCAACGTCGTCCGCAAGCAGGGAGACAGATACCCGGCTAGGAACCGGGAAGCCGAGCCGGAGCCACCCGACCAGCCCTCCGGCGACGGCGCCGAAGACGACCAGCGGCCACGGAGCCGTGCCGGACACACGCCGTCGGACGAGGACTTCATACCCCAGCTGCCCGAGGATCTTTTCGACTGGCCCGAGGCGCGGAGCGAGGTCCGTCCCCGCGAGTGGCCCCGGACCGGGTCCTCCGAAGAGCACGGAGACGGTCCCGACGAGCCAGAGAATCCTCCTCGTTCGTAGTAGCCCGGTGCAACCCCGCTAGGCAGGAGGTGCGCCGACCCTGGTACCCTCTTTGCTCGTGCTCGCCCGGCCTTCGCCTGCGGGTTCGGGCAGAGTTACGATCTCCCGCTCTGCTCAGCGACCGGACGGGCTAGAGCTCTTTTTTCAGGTAGAGCCAGTCTTTTATGTTCAGGAAGTAGCCGGTCAGGAAGGAGTGTTGCCGGGAGACCTCCTCGTACCCTTCGTCCTCGTAGAGTCGGAGCGCGGGTAGGTTATTGCCGCTGACGTGGAGGCCGACGGTCCGCTTGCCGTTCTCCCGGGCCAGGTCTTCGGCCGCCGCGAGCAGGCGGCGGGCCATGCCCTGGCGCCGGAAATCGGGGGAGACGACCAGGCGCTCGATGTAGGCCTCGGATGAGGTTGCCGAGTAGCGAGGATACGAGAGCAGGGTCGTGGCCCAGACGGCGCGCGGGAAGCCCAGGTTGCGGCTCATAGTCCGCCAGAGGCCGCGGGCGAGGACGTCCTCCCGCGAATCGGCCGTGCGGATGCCCACGCTGCCGGCGAGCTCGCTCGTCGAGTAGCCTTCGATCACCAGCGAGGTGACGCCGCCCGAGGCGTGCTCGAGCCTGATCCACTTCTCCATGATCCTGATCGAACGGTCCATCCGCCTCCCGAAGACGGGGCGGAACTTGTCGAGGAAACCCTCGACTACGAGCGCGGCTATCGCCGGATCTTCATCCGGCCCGGCGAGGCGTACGGTGAATTGCTCGGCTTCCATTTTGGAAGCTCATCCTACCAGAACATGGAACCCCGGCGTCAGCCGATCAGACGCCGGCGCATGATCTGGACCGGGATGAGGGCCAGAACGAGGGTGAAGACCACGATCCACGCGACGTCCACCAGCA
>DASZKL010000039.1:0-3023 GCA_035947015.1 Rubrobacteraceae bacterium | reverse complement strand
GCGTCCAGCACAGCCTGGCAGCGGTAGCCGTCCTCGAAGGTCGGATGAGGGCTGTTGCCCGCCGCTATCCCGTCAAGTAGGTCCTTGATGGTGTGCACGAAGGTGTGCTCGTAGCCGATGATGTGCCCGGGCGGCCACCACGCTCCCGCGTATGGGTGGTCCGGCTCCGTAACCATAACGGTGCGAAAGCCGCTCGCCTCTGCTGGATCATCCGCGAAGTACACCAGCAGCTCGTTCATGCGCTCCAGGTCGAAGACGAGGCTGCCGTTGGAACCGTTGATCTCGAAAGAGTTATGGTTCTTGCGCCCTGGTGCCAGGCGCGTGGCCTCGAAGGTCCCGATCACCCCGTTCTCGAACCGGGCAAGAAACGCCGCCGCATCGTCCACCGTCACCTCTCCCCTCCCGGCACCCGAATCGCCGAGCGGGCGTTCCTTGATGAAGGTCTCCGCAGTGCCGACGACCTTCTCTATCGGACCGACGAGGAAGTGCGCCAGGTCAACGAGGTGAGCGCCGAGATCCCCGAGGGCGCCAGAGCCCGCTACCTCTTTTCGGAAGCGCCAGATCAGGGGCAGCTCGGGGTCGAGGATGAAGTCCTGCAGATACACCGCCCGCCAGTGCCTCAGCTCACCGAGTCGACCCTCCTCGATGAGCTTCCTGGCGAGCTGAACAGCCGGGGCTCTTCGGTAGTTAAAGCAGACCATGTTTATCGTGCCTGACGACCTCGCGGCGTCGACCATCTCGCGAGCCTCCCCCAGGGTGTTGGCGAGCGGCTTCTCGCAGAGGACGTGCTTGCCTGACTCGAGGGCGGCGATAGCTATCTCGTGGTGGGTATTGCCCGGCGTGGCGACGTCGACAAGGTCTATGTCGTCGCGCTCCAGGAGGCTGTGGTAGTCCGTCTCGTAGCCTTCCCAACCCAAAGAGGCGGCTGCTTCTCTTACGCCCTCCTCGTCCCGCCCGCAGATGGCGCGCATCCTGGGGGAGCGCTCCAGGTCGAAGAAACGCCCGACCTGGCGGTAGGCGTTGGAATGCGCACGGCCCATGAACTTGTATCCGACGAGTCCGACCCCGATCTCACTACTCTTCAGGTCCACCAGGCCTCCCCGGGTCTCTGCGTGATGACCGTGTCTTTGAGGAAATCTACCGCCTTGGTGAAGCCCTCGTTCACGCTCATGAGGGAGTCCTCGTGCTCTATGGAGATCACCCCGTCATAGCCGGCGAGCCTGAGCTCGCTTATGAAGGCCCGCCAGAACTCCGGACCGTGGCCGTAGCCGACGGTGCGGAAGATCCAGGAGCGGTTCACCTCGTCTGTGTACTCTTTCGTGTCCAGAACCCCGTTGCGCCTCACGTTAGGCGGATCTACCCAGGTGTCCTTGGCGTGGACGTGGAAGATAGCATCCCCCAGCTCTCTTACGCATACCAGCGGGTCCATCTGCTGCCAGAAGAGGTGCGAGGGATCGAAGTTCACCCCGATGGTCTCGCCGCCGATCTCCCGCAGGCGCCAGAACGAGTCGGTGTTGTAGACGACGAAGCCAGGGTGCAGCTCGATGGCGACCCTGACGCCGTGCTCGCTGGCAAACGCAGCGGCCTCTCGCCAGTAAGGTGCTACCTTCTCTCGCCACTGCCACTCCAGGGTTTCGAGGAAGTCCGGTGGCCAGGGGCAGGTGACCCAGTTCGGTCGCTCTGATCCCTCGGCGTCACCGGGGCAGCCCGAGAAAGTGATGACCCGTCCGACCTCCATCTCGGCGGCGAGCCTCACGGTGTCGCGGAACCGTTCGTCGTGTTCGGCAGCCATAGCCTCGTCTGGATGCAGCGGGTTGCCGTGGCACGAGAGGGCGCTTATCTCCAGGTCCCTGCTCTCTACAGCCTGGAGGAACCTTTTTATGGCCCCGGAGTCCCCGAGCAGCTCCTTCGGTTTGCAGTGGGCGTCCCCGGGGTAGCCTCCGGTCCCGATCTCTACCGCCTCGCAGCCGACCTCCCTGACGTAGTCCAGGGCCTCCTCGAACGGTCGGTCCGCAAGAAGCACCGTGAAAACCCCTACCTTCATGGCATCTCTCCCTCCCTCGTTGTTGCTCAGCCTCATCCCCGCGGACGAGCGCGATCCTACTCCATCAACGACCGCAAGTGCCGCACGACCTGCGGGAGCACCTTCTCTGCGTCACCCCTTATAGAGCACTCCATCGCCAGGTAGCCGTCGAATCCGATGTCGCGCAAAGCCGCGAAGGTCGAGGCGAAGTCGTTGTGACCCGCCCCTGGATGGGCGCGGTTACTGTCGGCGAGGTGGACGTGGGCCAGGTGCCCTTCCGCCCGACGGATAGATTCGGTGGCGTCGTCTTCCTCGATGTTCATGTGGAAAAGATCCCCCATCACCTTGACTGAGACCCTGCCCGATGCCCTGGACAGCTCGACTGCCTCTTCCAGGCGGTTCAGCATGTGGTCCTCGTAACGGTTGAGGGGCTCGAGGAGCACCAACGTCCCTTCTCTGTCGGCGTGTTCGCCAAGCTCCTCGAGGGCGTCGAGCAGCACGCGTCTGTCTTCCTCTCGCGTGCGCGATACCTCGAAGGGAGGCAGCGCCCTGGAGAGCGCCCCGCGGTTCTTCTTGAGCCTGATCCAGGAGTCTTTCCAGAAGCCCACAGGCGGGCCGGCGATCCGCTCGCCCTCTTGCTCATCAACTTTGAGAGCTCCGAAGAGATCCGGTGTCAGCCCCGGTACCCGCTCTCCAGGCACCTCCACCTCCACGTATCTTTCACGTTCTGCCAGGTCGCATGCGATGTGCTGGGCGACGCCGCGGCCTCTACGAAGCCACTTCCTGCAGTTGTCTCTCGAGGTCCCTAATCTCGTCTCTGAGCTTGGCTGCGTACTCGAACTTCAGGTCTTCGGCGGCCTCGAGCATCTCGGCCTGTAGGTCGGCGATGAGGTTCTGGAGCTCGTCCGGGTCGCGGGGGGCTTCGCGGGCGGTCTTCTTGCCGGCCTTGTAGAGGCCCTTGGCCTCGGCGGCGATCAGGATGTCGGAGACGCCTTTGACG
>DASZKL010000038.1:0-4179 GCA_035947015.1 Rubrobacteraceae bacterium | reverse complement strand
CGTCGAGCCCGAGCTCCTGGATGGTCTTGTCTTCAGGCATCCCTCTCCTCCTTAGCTCTGGGCGCCGGCGCTGAACTCCTGCCGCACCCAGTCATAACCTTTCTCCTCCAGATCCTCGGCGAGCTCCTTGCCGCCCGAGGTAACCAGCCGGCCGTCGAGCATGACGTGCACGCGGTCGGGCTCGATGTACCTGAGGATCCTCTGGTAGTGCGTGATCACGACCGCGGAGAAGTCGAGACCGCGCATCTCATTGACGCCCCTGGCGACGACCTGCAAAGCGTCGATGTCCAGCCCCGAGTCGGTCTCGTCCATAATGGCGAGCTTGGGCTCGAGCATGAGCATCTGCAGGATCTCGTTCCGTTTCTTCTCGCCGCCGGAGAAGCCCTCGTTTAGGTAACGCTCGGCGAACTTGGGGTCCATCCGCATAACCGCCATCTTCTCCTGCAGGAGCTTGTACATCTCCATGGGAGAGAGCTCCTCGTCGCGCACCGAGTTGACGGCGGTGCGCAGGAAGTTGGCTACGCTCACGCCAGGTACCTCGCTCGGGTACTGGAACGCGAGGAACATGCCCATCTTGGCCCGCTCGTCGGGCTCGAGCTCCAGGACGTCCTCGCCCTCGAAGGTGACCGAACCCTCGGTCACGTCGTAGCGCGGATGGCCCATGAGCACGTTCGCGAGCGTGCTCTTGCCCGAGCCGTTCGGGCCCATGATCGCGTGTAGCTCACCCCGATCGACCACGAGGTCAAGGCCCTTCACTATCTCGTTGCCATCGACCTCGACGTGCAGATTCTCTATCTTTAACATCGAACCCCTAACAGTTCGCCGTATGAAACTTGCTACATATACTCGACTATTTAATCACAGCATCGTACCCCTAACAATGTCGTGTGACCCGGATCAAGACCTCCCCTGAAGGTGAAGAATTTGCCATGTTTAAGCGCATTCTTCTCTACCGGCGATTGCGAAGATCCTCTGCTGCAAGACGTTGTCATCAGCGGCGGTCGAGGTCGCGCTTGTAACAGCATCGTCCTCTTAAACCCGCTCTTATTGGGAATTGTTCTCAAAAAGAGCGCTATTCTACGGCTTTCGAGAAGGGCTTGGATCACAGAGATCCAGACTCCGTTCAAGCTGAGCATCTCGCCCAAGTCGCCGGCGAACGGCTCTGTTGGGGAGGTGGGTTGCCCACCGATCGGTCAGGATGTAGGCTAGGTTCGCCTGTAGAGACGCGAGCGCCGATTGAGTGGGGAGATTATCGTAATCACGGCCTTGATCGGAGTTGTGGTCGTTTTGCTGGCCGTGTTGCTCGCGGTCGCGGGGCTGACTCTGGTGCAGCGTCTGGTGCCCTTGCCGCTCCGCCAGTCGCACAACGACGCCACAGGCACGATCTTCGCTGCGCTCTACGTGATGTTGGGGGTGTCGCTCGGGTTCTCACTCTTCCTCGTGTGGCAGCAATACGATACGGCCCAGAGGATGGCGGAGAGCGAGGCTACCCACGTGGAGGCGCTCTACCAGCTTGCCGGGGATCTCCCCGAACCGGAGCGGGGTCGGGTCCAGGATCTAGCCGCCTCCTACGCCAGGGTCGTGGTTGGGGAGGAGTGGCCCCTGATGGCGCGGGGACGGACGAGCCCGCGCGCGGAGGAGCTCGCGGCCAAGCTCCGGAGCAGCATCCAGGACTTCGCACCCCGCACTGAAGCCGAGCAGGCGCTCCAGAGCGAGGGATTGACACAGGTAGGAGATTTGGACGAGAACCGGGCGCTGAGGCTGCTCGAGGTTCGCGAGGGCTTTCCTCCCATCGTATGGGTCGTCCTGGTCGTGGAGGGTGCGATCACGGTCGCATTCACCTTTCTCTTCGGGATGGACTCCCTCCGGTTGCACAGGCTGGCTGTCGCCGCTCTGACGGTGGTAGTTGCCCTCATCCTCTACACGGTCTCCGTTCTCGAATACCCCTTCAACGACAACGCGCAGGTGAGACCGGCCGCCTTCGAGCAGGTGTTGACCGAGATCGAAAGAGATGTCGACCAGTGAGGCGCCGCAGTAGCGGCTTCTGTAGTTCGCAGGGTTAGGTACGAGGCCGGAGCGTGGCGTCTCCGGCGCGGAGCGCACCCTGGATGTCGGCGCGGCGTGAGAGGTAGCCGAGGGCGAAGGTCTCTCCGTTCACCGGCAGGGGTGCGAAACTGGTGAGCTTGCCGACCTGGTTTTCGTTCTGGAGGATGGGGGTTCCGGGCGGGGGAGTCGAACCTTCGAGAACGAAGCGGTGTAGCCTCTTGTTCGGGTGGCCGCGGTAGTGCATCCTCGCGACGGTCTCCTGGCCAGGATAGCATCCCTTCTCTAAGCTCACGGCGCGCTCCAGGATGCCGGCCTCGGCAGGGAAGTTCTCTGGCGTGATGTCGGGTCCGAAGCGGGGGATGCCAGCCACGATGCGCGCGGTTTCGTAAGCGTGGAGACTCACTATGACAGCGCCGCGACCGCTGAGATGTTCGCGGGCGGCGCCTAGAGCGTCCTCGGGGCCGAGGAGGTCGTAACCGGGGACAGGGGCCGCGACGCCCGCGGCGAGGAGCTCCCTTCCACCCAGCATTACCTCGGTGCTCTCATGCTCGCCGAGTTCGAGGCCGTCGAGCAGCTCTTTCGCCCGCGGCCCGTAGAGGCCGAGAATGCCCCAGGGGATGTCGGCGTCAGAGAGATCTTCTACCTCGAGGCGATAGAAGGGGGAGTAGCGGCCCAGCAATTCCTTGGTGGTCGCGGCAGCTCCGGGCTCGGTGTCGATCAGGACGCCCCCGTCGTTCTTGAGGACGCGCAGGTCGGCCTGGATGCGTCCCTTCGGGTTCAGGAGCAGGGCGTAGACGCCGCGCTCATCATCCTCGGGCACCTCGTTGGTCAGGACGGCGTTCAGCATCCCGATGGCCTTCTTGTCGGCCAGCCGCAGGATCGTCCTGTGGGAGAGGTCCACCAGGGCGGCGCCCTCGTCGAGGGAGGCGTACTCGGAGAAGGGAGCTGAATGGCTGGCGGAGCGGGTATGCGGGTTCTTCATGCCATTATTCTAAGGTGTTCTTCCCATTAGTCACACAAACACATCGCCAACTCCAATGTGGGTCCTCTTCACACCCGCGTCGAGTGTATGGGCGTGGCAGCTGATTGGCTCAGAGAAGTTCAGGGAGGCGACCGAACGCGCCGAGCGTAGCATGACAGGGCCAGTAACGGGTGTGTCACTCGAACGAGTGACTTTTCTTTGAACGTTTGACGAGCACGATGGGCCGGGAACCCTGGAGTAAGGGGTCCCGCCCCTTTATGTGAGAGTGGAGCGGGAGCATGGCGCCTTCGTGGGAGAGGCGCCCGTCAATGGCTCAATACGCCTCGCTAACTCCCGCTTGCGTAGCGGTCAGCCCCTGCGAACTCCAGCCACACGCAAGGCTCGTCCCCTACGATCCACGCATCGTGCCCAGGAGGGATTACCGCGGCGTCCCCTGCACCAGCCTCTGCCTCGGTGCCGTCGTCCATCACGACCTTCGTTCGACCTGAGAGGACGTAGCCGATATGGTGGACTTGGCAGCTCTCGGTGCCCGCGATGGGCTTGACGTGCTCCGACCACCTCCACCCCGGCTCGAGGACGAACTTGCCCACACTGACATTACCAAGGTGCACGATGTCTGCCTTGCCCTTGTCGACGAGCTCTCTGGTTTCGTCAGGGGAATCTAGGTGGTTTCGTCAGGGGAATCTAGGCTCTTTCCCTGCACGGTTGTAGGTGGTTCTTCCATGCCCGACCCTTACTCCAGCGCTAGGAACCTTCCTTGACCTCAACTATCTCGTCAGCCACAAGCCCGTGCGCCTCCCGATAAACCGCCTCGGCAGCCTCCTTGTCGGGGGCTTCGGCAAGACACCAGACCTCGCCAGTGTCCTCGTTGAACCAGTAGCGGTGGTACTTGACCCCGTACTGGTCCTGGATCTCCATGTCCTTTCTGTGGGCTTCGGCTACAGCCTCAGCGGTCAGTCCCTCATACTCCCTTGTGGTGATCCATGAACAGTGGCATCGTGCTCCAGTCCTCCTTCCTCCCGCTCAGAACCAGCGGGATACCCTTTCCACCATGAGTATGATGCCAGGCACTCAAGCGCGCCGCATCCCCCAGGCGAGTTATCTCATATTTGCCCCCTTGGCTAGACGCCAGCAAGCACAAGCGCCGGAGC
>DASZKL010000037.1:0-9412 GCA_035947015.1 Rubrobacteraceae bacterium | reverse complement strand
AGGAGACGAAGTACTCGACTGCGTTGTTCGGGAAGAACTCTGAGAACTCGCTCGCGAGCTGGGCGGCCAGCGTCTTGTTGTGCGCGATGACGAGCGCGGGCCGGCCTGCCTCCTCGATGACGCGGGCCATCGTGTAGGTCTTTCCGCTCCCGGTTACGCCGAGCAGGGTCTGGGCGCGCCTCCCAGCCTCGAGGCCGGAGGCGAGCTTCGCTATCGCCTGCGGCTGGTCGCCGGTAGGCTGGTATTCGCTGCTTACCTTGAAGTTACTCCGTGTTTCGATACAGGTTCCTCCCGTAAAGTTCCTCGTAGGTTTGCCTGGCCTCGAGCACGTTCTCGACGTATTCTCGGGTCTCCCGGAAGGGGATATCCTCCCCGACGTCGAAGCCCTGATCCGAGATCCAGGAGTCCACCTGGCCCTCCCCTGAATTATACGCGGCGAGCATGAGCCTCTCATCGCCCATGTAGCGGCCTTCGAGGTAGCTCAGGTACCATGCCCCCATCCTCAAGTTCACCCTCGGGTCCCGGTAGTCGCCCTGGATACCACTCCGCTCGCGGATGAACGTCGCCGTTTGCGGCAACAGCTGCATGAGGCCGTATGCTCCCCTGTGAGACCGCACCTCCGGCCTGAAGCGGCTCTCGGTGTAGACCACGGCTGCCACAAGGGTAGGCTCCAGATCGTGGGTCGCGCTCACCTCCCTGATGGTCTGCTCATACTCGAGGGGGTAGATCGTCCGGCGCACGATCTCCGGGGTCTTCAGGATGAGCGGTAGCGCCGCGAGCAGCGCGAGCAGCGCCAAGAGCACCAGCCCCAGGCGCCGGCGCCGGGCGCGCGCCCTACCGTATCTACGTCTCTTGCCGCTGTAAGCTACCGTCGGTGCACCTCTCTCGCGAGATCCGCTCCCGGAGTTCCTCGGCCTGCTCTCTAAGTTTATCCAGACCCCCGTCGTTTTGTACCACCACGTCGGCCCGCCTGGCCTTCTCCCCCTGAGGGAGCTGCCGCGCCTCTATCGCTCGAAGCGCCGCATCGTCCACGCCCCTCTTGGCGGCCCAGGCCCGCCTCCGCTCCTCGGGCACGGTGACCGCGACCGTGTAGTCGAAGGAGCCGCTGCGTCCGCCCTCGAACAGGAGCGGTATCTCGGCCACGAAGAGGTCCGCTCTGGACCCCTCTATGCGCCGCCTCGTCTCGCGGCCCACGAGCGGGTGCAGGATGTCTTCGAGGTCTTGCAGGGCCTGGGGGTCCCCGAAGACCCTGCGGCCGAGCGCCCGGCGATCCACGACCCTCCCATCGAGAACATCCTCCCCGAAGCGCTCCACAACCCGGGTGATGGCTCCCTGATCTCTGGCGAGGAGGTTGTGCACGATCTCGTCGGCGGAGACCGTCTCGGCCCCGAGCTCGCCCAGAAGCTTTACGAAGGTGCTCTTGCCCGATGCAAAAGGGCCAGTGACGGCGACGGTCACCAGCCCCTTTTTCTCTCGCCGTTGTGCGGTGTTCTGAGCTATTTCTCCTCTAGATCCAGATCGCTCAAGGCGTCGAAGGCGCCGGTGCGCAAGCCCCCTTCGGTCTCCCGGTCGCCGCGGGGCGGACGCTCCTCGCGTCGTGGTGGGCGCTCCTCGCGGCGCGGCGGACGCTCCTCGCGCTCCTCGCGCTTCGGTCGCAGGCTCAAGGAGAGACGGCGGCGGCGGGCGTCCACGTCGATGATGCGGGCTTCCACCTCATCGCCCGACCTTACGATCTCGTCCGGCGTCTCGACGTGGTGGTCGGCCAGCTCGGAGATGTGGATCAAGCCCTCGACCCCCTCCGCCACCTCGACGAAGGCCCCGAAGGAGACCAGCTTGGTCACGCGGCCCTTTATCGTCTCGCCGACCTTGACCTGCTCGACGATCTCCTGCCATGGGTCCTTGCGGGTCTGCTTGAGCCCAAGCGAGATCCTCTCCCTCTCCCTGTCGACCTCGAGGACCTTGACCTCGACCTCCTCGCCGACCTCGACTACCTCGCTCGGGTGGTCTACGTGGTTCCAGGAGAGCTCGGAGATGTGGATCAGGCCGTCTATCCCGTCGAGGTCCACGAACGCCCCGAAGTCGACGAGGTTCGAGACGGTGCCCCTGACGACCATACCCTCCTCCAGGGAGTTGAGGATACGCTCTCGCTCCTCCTTGCGCTCCTCTTCGAGAACGGCCCTGCGGCTGAGAACCACGTTGTTGCGGCTCCGGTTGAGCTCGATGACCTTGCACTCCAACCTCTGGCCAAGGAACGACTCGAGGTTCCTGACGCGCCGGATGTCAACGAGACTCGCCGGGAGGAAGCCGCGCAGGCCGATGTCCAGGATCAGGCCGCCCTTCACGACCTCGATGACCGGGCCCTCGACTGTGCGCCGCTCGTTGTAGGCGTCCTCGATGCGGTTCCATGCCCTCTCGAACGCTGCGCGCTTGGCGGAGAGGATCAACCGCCCGTCGGCGTCCTCCTTCTGCAAGACCAGCGCCTCGATGCGTTGGCCGAGCTCGACGACCTCCTGCGGGTCGGCCCCCTTGCGGATGCTGAGCTCGTTCGACGGGATGAGCCCCTCGGACTTGTAGCCGATGTCCACGAGGACCTCGTCCTTGTCTATGCGGACGACCTCGCCCTCTACTATGTCGCCGTCCTGGAAATCTATCAGGACGCTCTCGTCTATGGGGACTATCTCGCCGTTCTCTTCCCGGAAGAAGTCCTTCATGGTTAGTTCCCGGGATGCTTTTTCAGTGATGTCAGCCATGTATCAGTTGCTTTCCTTCTTCGCTTGCCGGGGCAGATTATACAGTCTTATGCCAGTTGCGTCTGAAACAGCACTAGTCAGTTGCAACCACCACAAAAACACGCGAGGGGATCAAGGCGGTACCTGGAGGGGCCGAACCTGTCCCCAGCGGTCTCCAGCCTTGACCTCTACCTCGAGGGGTGGCTCGAGGTCGTAGGCCGCGACCATCCTGTCGGCGGCTAGGGCACCGACCATCGCCACCCTATCGTCGTCCACGTCGAAGACCAGCTCGTCGTGGACCTGCATGATCATGTCCGCACCCAGAGAGCGGAGCCGCGGCTGGATATCGATCATGGCCTTCTTGATGATGTCTGCCGCCGACCCCTGCACCCTGGCGTTGAACGCGATCCTCTCCCCCAGCTTCCTGACGTTCTTGTTGGGGTTCTTGAGTTCCTTTACGTATCTCCGGCGCCCGAACAGGGTAACCACGTATGGCTCTACACCTTCCTCTTCGGCTCTCGCCTCAGCCTCCGCAAAGGTGTTCTGGATAAACTCCGTAACCCTGGGGTAGCGCTCGAGGTATCGCTTGATGTACCGATCCGCCTCGACCGGGTGCACGTTCCCGAGGCGGCTCGCCAGCCCGAAGCCCGAGATCCCGTACAGGATGCCGAAGTTGACCATCTTCGCCCGCCGCCTGAGCTCCGGCGTCACGCTCTCCATGCGCACGTCGAAGACCTCCGCGGCGGTGCGGGTGTGGATATCCTCGCCCGAGGTGAACGACTCGATGAGCGCCTCCTCTCGGGTCATGTGCGCCAGGATCCTGAGCTCTATCTGCGAGTAGTCAGCGACCACGAGCTTGCGGCCAGGAGAAGCAGTGAACGCGTCCCTGATACGCGCCCCGAGCTCCGTACGGACCGGGATGTTCTGCAGGTTTGGCGAGTCGCTAGAGATGCGGCCCGTGGCAGTCGTGGTCTGGTTCAGGGTGGTGTGGATGCGGCCGTCGTCGGAGATCAGCTTCGTAAGCCCTTCGATGTAGGTGCCCCTGAGCTTGGTGAGTTCGCGATACTGGATGACGCGCTCGGCTACTGGATGCTCGATTGCGAGCTGCTGCAAGACCTTGGCATCCGTGGAGTATCCGGTCTTGGTCTTCCTGAGCGGCGGGAGGCTGAGTTCCTCGAAGAGCACCTCGCCGAGTTGCTTCGGTGAGCCTATGTTGAACGGGTGGCCCACATCCTCGAAGATCTTCTTCTCGAGCTCCTCGATCCTGGCCTCTATCTCCTCGCCGATCTCGCGTAGGGTGCGGGCGTCGATCGGCATCCCGATCTCCTCCATCTCCCCGAGCACGTCCGCGAGCGGCAGCTCCACGTCGTAGTAGAGCCTCGCGAGGCTCATCTCCTCGAGCTCCTCGTTCAGCTTCGGCGAGAGCGCCCCTATCAGGGCAGCCCGCCGCGCGGCGACCTCGACCTGCGGCGAGAGGGAGTCGGCACCCGAGGTGGATAGCGCGCTTTGACGCGCCGAACCCGTTCCGTCGCCATGGTCAACCTCGACCTCGGCGAGGCCACGCTCGGTGGCCAGAGCTTCGAGCTCGTAGCCCCCCAAACCGGGTTTGATCAGGTACGCCGCGAGATACGTGTCGAAGTGGGCTCCCCGCACCCCGACCCTCTTCGCGTCGTGCACGCGCAGTGGCCGGTCTGGAGGTCCGTCGGAGAGCCGCACCTCATCATCCTCTACCGCGGCGCACCACCGGCCGTCCCCGACCGGCGCCGCGGCCACTGGTTCGAAGCTCGGCTCGACGGGCTCCCCCGAGAGGCGTACCGACAACCTCTCCCTGGGCGGCAGCTCCTCGCCGCCGGCGACCGGCAGGTCGGCGAAGCGCGGCTCGAGGCTCCAAAACTCGTAGCGCCGCAGGAGGACGTCGCGGCTCTCCGGCGAGACGCCCCTGAAGCGCAGCGCCTCCGGATCGAACTCCACCGGAACGTCGAAGCGCATCCTGGCCAGCTCCAGCGAGAGGAACGCGCTCTCCCGCCCGGCTTCTAGCTTCTCGCGTGTGCCTCTGGCGGAGATCTTGTCCAGGTTCTCGTAGATCCTCGCCACGGAGCCGAACTCGCGCAGGAGGGAAGCGGCCCCCTTGGGACCGATGCCCCTGACTCCGGGGATGTTGTCCGAGGGGTCGCCGGTTAGGGCTTTGAAGTCGGGGATCTGCTCCGGCGTGACGCCGTAGTCCTCGATCACCTCATCCCGCCCGTAGGTCTTTGTCTCGGAGACGCCGCGGGTGGTACGAAGAACCTTTACGCTGCCGTCCACGAGCTGCATCGCGTCCTGGTCCCCGGTCACGATGAAGAGCTCGATGCCCTCGGGAACGCGCCTACTGAGGGTCGCCAGAGCGTCGTCGGCCTCGAAGCCCTCGGCCCGGATGGCGGGAATGTTCATGGCCACCAGGATCTCGTCGAGGTGGTCTAGCTGAACTCTGAGCTCCTCGGGCATCGAGGAGCGGTTGGCCTTGTACTCAGGGAAGACCTCCAGCCGGAATGCCGGCATACCGCCGTCCCACACCACCCCGATCCCGACCTCCTCCTCCGAGTCGAGCAGCTTCAACACCATGCTCGTGAAGCCGTAGAGGGCATTGGTGGGCAGCCCGCTAGTCGTCGCAATGCTCTGCGGCAGCGCGTAGAACGCCCGGTAGAGCAAGGAGTAGCCATCGATGAGGTAGACACGCATTCGTAGATAATTATACTGGAGAGCTCACCCGCGAATACCCCGATCGTGGAGACGATCTGGTTTTGCGCGGCACCTCAGGGCGAGGTCTCGAACGCGCCGAGGCTCCCGCGAGGCGCGGTCTACTCGAGTCGCCGGAAGAGGAGGCTCCCGCCCTGGTCTATCAGGTCGTAGCGTTCCAGCGAGTAGGACTCGTACATCTTCGCCATGAGCGTGGCGGCCACCCTGTGCGAGGCTGCGTCGGCGGCGCTACGCGCCTGCTCCCTGCTCTCCCAGAGACAGAACGACAGACACTCGCGTCGCTCGTTCATCAGACCCTTGAAGTAGAAGAGAAGACCACCAGCCCTCTCGGCGTCGGCGTAGGCCCGGTCGTCGTACTCTCGCAGGAGGTCGAGATCCGCCGATGCGCGGCGCACCGACCTGAAGGCGACAACGTACAAACGGTCGAAGCTTGCGCCGTCGAGGCAGGAGGACCAGTTGAAGCCCTCTTCTATGGGCAGGTTCGCGTAGTCGGGATCGACGGGAGCAAGTTGTTGGCAGGCCTCGTACAGACTGGCGGCTTGGGATTCTAACGTCATAAGGTCTCACTCCTTGGTCGTCTCTACGTTTGGTCGTCTCTACGTTTACCCGTCACCTCCTTTCGCGTCTCAGCGCGAACGTCGAAACCTTCCCTTCTCCCCGACCGCTGTCCCCTGCGTGTCGCCGGGTTGCCTCCTCGCCGTGTGTCCGACCCCGTACCAGCCGCCCGCGAACCTCTTCATCGCGACAGAGGGCCTGTAGCGCACAGGGCTCATCTCGGTATCCGGTACGCTGTCAAACACGAAAGTAATGTACATTCGCGAAGGGAAATAGTACACCCGAGGCGTGAGGAGATACTAGATCTCGCCCAGATAGGCTTCGCGGACCGTGGGGTCCTCGCGCAGCTCCTCGGCCGAGGCGGAGATGACGATCTCCCCCGTCTCGAGGACGTAGCCTCGGGTGGCGATCTCGAGGGCCACGTTGGCGTTCTGCTCGACGAGCAGGATCGTCGTGCCCTGCTGGTTTATCTCCCTGACGGTCTCGAAGATGCGCTCGACGAGGACCGGCGCGAGACCCATCGAGGGCTCGTCGAGGAGGAGGAGCCTGGGGCGGCTCATGAGGGCTCGACCGATGGCGAGCATCTGCTGTTCGCCGCCGCTCATTGTTCCGGCCTCCTGCTTCGTGCGCTCCTTGAGGCGCGGGAAGAGGTCGAAGACGCGTTCCATATCCTGTCTCACCTCGGAGGAGTCGCTGCGGTGGTAGGCGCCCATCTCCAGATTTTCGAGGACGGTCATGCGGCGGAAGATCTTGCGTCCCTCCGGGCTCTGGGCGATGCCCTTGCCGATCAGCTCGTGTGCCGGGGTCCCCTGTATCTCTTCGCCGTCGAAGATGATCCTGCCCTTCCTCGGCGGCAGGATGCCGTGGATCGAGCGTAGCGTCGTGGTCTTGCCTGCCCCGTTGGAGCCGATGAGCGTGACGACTTCCCCCTCCTCGACCGTGAGCGAGATCCCCTGCAGGGCGTGGATATGCCCGTAGTAGCTGTGCATGTCCTCTATCTCGAGCAGCGGCATCTTCTAGCCTGTCTTCGCCGTCCCGAGGTAGGCCTCGATCACCTTCGGGTCTTCGCGTACCTCTTTCGGGGCGCCCTCGGAGATCTTCACCCCGTGATCGAGGACGGTAACCCGGTCGGAGATCCTCATGACCACCCTCATCTCGTGCTCGATAAGCAGTATCGCTATCCCGCGATCCTCCCTGAGCCGCCCGATGAGCTCTGTCAGGCGCGCCGTCTCCTGCGGGTTCATCCCTGCCGTCGGCTCATCCAGGAGCAGCAACTTGGGCTCGGAGGCTAGAGCCCGCGCTATTTCCAGGCGCCGCTGGTCGCCGTAGGAGAGGTTCTTCGCGAATGTCTGCCGCTCGCTGATGCCGACGAAATCCAGCAGTTCCGCGGCCTTCTCACGGGCTTCTCTCTCCTCGCGCCGACTTCCCGGCGTCCTGAAGATCGAACCGAGGATGGTGCCTTTGAGGCGCGTGTGCATCCCGGCGAGCACATTCTCCCCGGCACTCATCGTGTCGAAGAGCCGGATGTTCTGGAACGTGCGCCCGATGCCCATCTTGGCCCGCCTGTGCGCCCTGTACTTCGTTATGTCCCTGCCCTCGAAGACGATGCTTCCGGCCGTAGGTTCGTAGAGGCCGCTCACCATGTTAAAGAACGTCGTCTTGCCGGCGCCGTTGGGGCCGATCAGGCTGACTATCGAGCGCCTGGGGATGTCGAAGTCCACCTCGCTGACGGCGATGAGGCCGCCGAATACCTTGGTTATCCCGCGCGCCTCGAGTATGTTAGCGCCGTTCTCGTCCCTAGGCACGCGCACGCCCCCCCATCGCGTCGCCGGATCCGCGGTCCCTCTCGTGCAACTCCTCTGCGCGTTGACGGTTAGGGATGATGCCCTCCGGCCTGAGAAGCATCATGAGGACCAGGACGACGCCGAACAGCAAGAAGTTGTACTTCGGGATGTCTGCCTGGCTAAGGGCGGGGCTACCGACGGCGTTGCCGATGGCGTGGACCCATTCGTTTATCTGCGGCAGCAGATAGAAGTTGACACCCTGCAGGAGGATAGCGCCCAGGATCACGCCGTAGATATTCCCCATGCCGCCGAGGATGACCATGCACAACACGAGGATCGAGATGTTGAACGAGAACGCGTCAGGGAAGATGTTCTTTATGAACGCGGCGTAGAAGGCGCCCGCGAAGCCCCCGAAGACCGCCCCAAGGGCGTAGGCCCAGAGCTTGGTCGTGACCGGGTTGATACCCATCGCCGCGGCGGCGGTCTCATCCTCGCGCACCGAGATCCAGGCCCGACCCAATCGGGAATCGCGCAAGCGGACGTTGACGTAGATCGTGATCAGGACCATTGCAAGTATCGTGTAGTACCACGGGTGCAGATAGAGCGACCCGAACCTTTGCCACGCGTCGAGGGTGTCCGGCAGGAACTGCAATCCCGGCGCGTCTATGGCCTTGATGCCTATCGTCCCGTTGGTCAGGTTGAAGCCGGCGAGGTTGTCTCCATTCTGAAAGACGCGCGGGATGATCTCGCCGAACCCCAGAGTCACTATCGCCAGGTAGTCCCCCCGCAGCCTCAGGGTTGGTGCCCCGATGATCACACCCCACAGAGCAGCGAAAGCCCCTGCGAGGATCAGGAGTATCCAGAAGGAGATGTGTATCCCCGCCGGCTGCTCGCCCGTGATCGAGGCCGCGGTAGATCCGAACGAGATGCTCACCTGCCGGAATTGGGTCGAAGCGAGCCAGCCGACGACGTAGGCGCCCAGCGCGTAGAACGCCACGAAACCCAGGTCGAGGAGCCCGGCAAACCCGACGACGATGTTCAGGCCCAAGGCGAGCAAGATGTAGATGGCCACGATGATCACCGGGAACATCAGGTCCGTCTCAAGAGCGCTGTCCACGATCGGAAAGACCAGCGCCGCCACGATCAGGAGCGCGGGGAGCCCGTACTTCTTGAGCAGGGCCATCTTGCTACTCCCCGCCTCCCTGCACCGCCGAACGGTCACCGAGGAGCCCACGCGGCCTAAAGACGAGCACCAGGATGAGCACGGCGAAGATCACGATCGCCGTCCACCTTACGCCTATGTACTGGTCGGCCATGGATCCTATGATGCCGAGCAGGAACCCCCCGACTACCGCCCCGGTCAGGTTACCGATGCCCCCAAGCACCGCTGCAGTGAAGGCATAGAGCCCCTGCTGGAACCCCACGTTGAAGACCGTGATGCCGTTAAAGAGACCGTACATCACGCCTGAGGCCCCGGCCAGGATGCCGCCGAGGAGGAAGGTGAGGGAGATCGTGCGATCGACGTTGATCCCGACCATCGCCGCAGCCTCTTTGTCCTGGGCGACGGCCCGCATCGCCTTCCCCTGCTTGGTGTTGCTTATGAAGTAG
>DASZKL010000036.1:0-1590 GCA_035947015.1 Rubrobacteraceae bacterium | reverse complement strand
CCGTCGGCACCAGGGGCGGCAAGAAGTCGCGAGAGGTCAGGGAAGTAGCGCCGGGGGCCGAGATCTTCGATGACTACGACTCGCTCCTCGAGAGCGCGGATATCGAGGCCGTCTACGTACCCCTGCCGAACTCGATGCACGTCGAATGGACGCTCAAGGCGCTCGCGGCGGGCAAGCATGTCCTCTGCGAAAAGCCGTTCGCCCTGCAGGGCGAGGCGGCGGCGCGGGCGGTGGAGACTGCGGAGAGGACCGGGCTGACGCTGATGGAGGGCTTCATGTTCCGCCTCCACCCGCAGACGCTGCGCTTGAGGGAGCTGATCTCCGAGGGCGCCATCGGCAAGGTGCGCCAGGCCATAGCGGAGTTCGGGCACCGGCTCGAAGATCCCGCAGACGTGCGGGGCCTCGGCTCGCTCGGCGGCGGCTCATTGGGCGACGTGGGCTGCTACTGCGTGAGCGCGCTCAGGCTCGCCTTCGGAAGCGAGCCCGACAGAGCCTCGGCCTTCGCCCGGTTCGACGAGGAGGGCGCCGACAGAGAGCTGGCAGGCGTGCTCGAGTTCGATTCGGGGTTGGGGATCGTCTCTTCCAGCATCTCTTCGGCACGGCGGGAGCGGTTGGAGATCGTGGGCGAGGAAGGGAGGATCTCCATAGACGCCCCCTTCCGGGCTGACAAGGCGGGCGGGGAGTTAGAGATCATCCGCGGCGGCGAAACGTCAACCGAGATCTTCGAAGCGGCCGACCCGTACCGCGCAGAGCTCGATGAGTTCGCCGCGGCCATCCGCGAGGGTCGGGAGCCCGCCGTCGGGCCGCACGAGATCCTCGGCAACGCCCGCGCAATAGGCGTACTACTGGATTCAGCCAGGCGGGATGGTCTAGCCCGAGACCTCTAGAAAAGCGGGTAGGATCTACGCCTTGGCGACGCCGAGAGTCCTTACCTGACGACGGCTCCATCGTCGCGCAGTATCTCGACCGCATCCGGGTCTGTGTGGAAGACGCGCACCCTGACGGTGGAGGCGGCGAGCAGGAACCCGAGGATACCGCCCCTGAGATCTGTGGGGTTCGCAGGCTCTACCCACCCGACCTCGGCGTTGGTGAGGTCCGCGTCGGTAGTGACGAAGCGCTGGAGAAGCAGGCTCAGGGGCACGCGCAGGGCGAAGGCGAGGATTACGGAGACCAGGATCATGAGGTACAGCGGCCAATCCATGTAGAGTCCGAGGCCTAGAGAGCCGAGGAAGAAGATCGCAGCTAGCAGGTTCGCCGCCACGATCGTCGTACCGCAGTTGCGGTGGATCGCCAGCCTCTTCTCCCCGCCTCTCAGCCGACGCAACGCCTCCCTCGCCGCGCTCTCCACCTCCTGCGTGGAGCGCACGCCCTGGACGAAGAAGCCCTCGTCTGTCGAGAACCCGTTGAGCTTGCGGCCCGGCTCCCTCTCCATCATCACCACGATGGTTGCGTGCTCGAGGGCGTGGTTTCGCCTGAGAATCCTGTTCCCTAGCACAGCCTTGAGCTGGCTCGGGTACACGAACAGGCTCCCGACCGCCTGCAGCGAGAAGAGTATCGGCAGCACGAAGAGGAAAAGTACTACGAACAACG
>DASZKL010000035.1:0-4920 GCA_035947015.1 Rubrobacteraceae bacterium | reverse complement strand
ATGCCTTTCATCATCGTCAGCGGCCGTATCGGCGAAGACGCCGCGGTAGAGGCCATGAGGGTCGGCGCCAACGACTACATCATGAAGGACAATCTGGCCCGGCTCAACACCGCGATCGAGCGGGAGCTGCGCGAGGCGGAGAGCCGGAGGGAACGCCGGCGAGCGGAGGAGAAGTACCACGGTCTCTTCGAGAACGCCGTTGAGGGCATTTTCCAGACCACGGTAGAAGGGCGCTTCGTCACGGCCAACCCCGCGTTGGCCCGCATGCTCGGCTACGGCTCGCCCGAGGAGCTGCTCGAGAACGTCTCGAACATCGCGGAGCAGCTCTACACCGATCCCGAGCGCCGCGCGGAGTTTGACCGGCTGGTGCGGCGGGACGGCTTCGTGAGAGGGTTCGAGGTCCAGGCATACCGCAGAGACGGGAGCGTGATGTGGGCCTCCTTGAGCGCGCGCGCCATCCACGATGCCGAGGGTGAGTTGGCCGGCTACGAGGGCACTGTCGAAGACATAACCGAACGCAAGCAGGCCGAGCGTGCCCTGCGCGAGATCCGGGAGGCCGAGCGCCGCCGGATAGCGCGCGAGCTGCACGACATCGTCCTCCAGGACCTCATGTACGCCCTGCAGTCCCTGCAAGTCGCCGATAGAATGCCCGAGGCGGGTCGCGACGAGGAGAGAGGCCGCCAGGTAGAGGCCCTCAAGAGGGCGGTGGGTGGCTTGCGCGAGGCCATCTACGAGTTGCGGCTGCAGAGCGACCAGGGCCAGCCGCTCATCCGCACGCTGGAGTCCATCGTGGAGCTGAACCGCCAGATGGCTCCAGGATGCGAGTTCGAGCTGGTCGTGGACGGGGGATTTCCGGCTACCCTCTCCGGGCAGGCTGGACTCGAGGTCGCGCGCATAGTTCAGGAGGCGCTGACCAACGTCAGGCGCCACTCTGGGGCCGGGCGCGCTACGGTCACTCTAGGTACGGCAGGCGACGAGGCGTGGGTAGAGATCAAGGACGACGGCCGGGGCTTCGAACCGGAGGGATCTACCGGCATGGGGCTCACCGGGATACGCGAACGGGCGGCGGCGCTCGGAGGGAAGCTCGAGGTAGAGGGAGAGAGGGGCGTCGGGACGCGGGTGCGCCTCAGCGTGGCGCTACCCGTCCTGGTAGGCGAGTACTCCAGCGCCTGATAGCTGCGTCAAAGCTGGTATATTCCTAAGGTTTAGGAAAGCAAGTCCTCGGAAGGACGGAGATGCAGCGCCTTGTGCTCGTCGAGGATCACGCCTCGTTCAGGCAGACGCTCGCGTTCGTATTCGACCAGGAGCCCGACTTCGATGTGGTGGCGCAGGCCGGGTCGCTAGCCGAGGCTCGCCGGGTGATGCGTGGCCGCGAGGCCGACCTGGGGATCATAGACCTCACCCTCCCCGACGGCGAGGGCGTAGAGCTGATCGAGGACCTGCGCGAGGCAAACCCGCACTTCGCGGCGCTGGTCTTGACGGCAAGCCTCGATGAGCTGGATCACGCCAGGGCGGTCGAGGCGGGGGCGGCGCGTGTCTTGCACAAGTCCGCCGACGTGGCGGAGATCATGGAAGCCGCGAGACATCTCGCGGCGGGGGGGACCCTGATCTCCCCGCAGGAACTGGTCGAGATGCTGCGCCTGGCTGGAGAGAGCCGCGAGGAGGAGCGCGAGGCCCGCGCTAGCATCGAGCAGCTCACCCGACGCGAGTTGCAGGTGCTGGAGGCCCTCGCCGAGGGCCTGACCAACAGGGAGATCGCCGAGCGGCTGCACATGAGCGTTGACACCGAGCGCACCCACATGATGAACATCCTGAACAAGCTCGGGGTACACTCGAGGCTGCAGGCGCTCCTGTTCGCCGCCCGCTACGGCCTCATCGAGTTGCGCTAGAGGGAGAGAACCCCCTCACAGACGTACTCTGCTGGTCCGGTCATGTAAACTGGTTCTTCGCCCCCATCCCACTCTATCTCGACCACGCCGCCGTCCTGCGCCACGCGCACCGGACTTCTTGCTCGACCTCGCTGCACCGCCGCCACCGCCGCCGCGCACGAGCCCGACCCCGAGGCCAGCGTTTCCCCGGCGCCGCGCTCCCAAACCCTCATCCTCACCTCGTGCTCGCCCCGGACGTGGACGAACTCCACGTTCGTCCTCTCGGGAAAGTGGGGATCGTTCTCGATGGGGGGGCCGATCTCCCTCAGATCCAGCGCCCCTACCTCTTCCTCACTCCCGAGCAGAGCGACGGCGTGGGGGTTGCCCATTGAGACCCGAAGGAAACGAAAGCCGCGAAGCTCGGCCTCGGGTCCGAACCCCGGTGGGCCCATGTCCACGCGTGAGGAGCCGCCATCCATCAGCACTATCTTCTTCACGCCGGCCCCGGTCTCCACGGTGAGGGCCTGGCCTTCTATGAGCCTGCGGTCCCTCGCGTAGCGGGCGAGGCAGCGGATGCCGTTGCCGCACATCTCGGAGGGCGAGCCGTCGGAGTTGAGGTAGACCATCTTCAGATCTGCAACCCGCGAGGAGATAGGAACCAGTATTCCATCCGCCCCGACGCCGAAGTGGCGATCGCAAGCCTTGCGCGCGAGCTCCCGGAGGTCCAGGTCCGCGACCTCCTCTGGACCGAAGATAATGAAGTCGTTGCCGACGCCGTGCATCTTGGTGAAGCGCATACTTCGCTAACGCCTTCCCCGCTCTCCAGCTCAACCCCGGGGTACCGACTTCGTGCGCGTTGACACCGGGGCCGAGACTAGTGTACACGCCCCACTAGCGCTCGGCGCGTGCGCGCTCCTCCGGCGTGCGCTCGCAGGCAATCTCGGGTGGTGGACGCGGAGGGTTGTACCGGTCAGCCGAGAGCACCTGGCGGTACGTTCCTACTGACGGGACGGCTTGGCGGCGCGAGTGAGAGATGCCGCGCGACCCTACCTGAGCTAAGATGATTCTGACAAGCAGGAGGTAGCAAGCCACAATGACCATCAAAGCCGGGGTCGGCACGAGCCACCACCACAATCCCAACCTCGCCGGTCGTGAGGCCGCCCACCAAGCCCTACAGAACGCGGGGCTAAGCGAGCCAGACTTCGTTTTCATGTTCGCCTCTATTGGCTACGACCAGCACTCCTTGTTGGGTGCGGTCCGCGAGGCTACCGGAGGGGCACCGCTCTCTGGTTGCTCGGCGGAGGGTACGATATATGGAGAGAGCGCTGACGAGTCCAATTTCTCTGTGGTCGTGACGGTGATCTCTTCTGAGGAACTGCGGTGGCACAATGGGATAGCGGCGGGACTTAGTGCCGACTCTCGCGCCGTTGGGAAGCAGGTAGCTGAGGACCTGCTTCCCCACTTATCTCCTGACACCATTGGCCTGTTCGTCTTCCCGGATGGCCTCAGCCTGTACCTCGAGCACTTCCTTGCAGGGCTTGAGGGTAATCTACCAAGCGAGATATTCCTACCACTCTGGGGTGGGGGAGCCGGCAACAACTTTAATCTGGAGGAGCCGACCTATCAGTACTGCGACGACGAGGTCGTCTCCGATGGGCTTGCCTACGCGCTGCTCTCAGGCAAGGCACAGGCTGGTTGGGCCATCAGCCACGGCTTGGTCCCAATAGGTAGCGCGCGCGTAGTGACGCGCTCCCAAGGGAACGTCATCTACGAGATCGACGGCAAACCCGCCATAGAGGTACTCAAGGAGTATCTGCCAGAGCATGCCCTCGTTGAGGACCATGACTGGATGCGTTACGCCATATCGCTCGCGCTCTGTTTCAGAGCACCTAGCTACATGAAAGATGAAGACTACGTCGTTAGAGGCGTGCCCGCAGTCAGAATGGCTGACGGATCCATTATCGTACAGACGGAGGTCGAGGAGGGCACGAGCATCTGGTTCTCGAGTCGAGACAAGGAAAAGATGACCACCGGTTTCGATCGGATGGCCGCCCAGATCAAGGACCAACTCGGGGATGCCCAACCGAAACTCGTGTTCCAGTTTGAGTGTATGACTAGAGGCAAATTGATGCTCCGTGAGCAGGAGAAGATTGAGCTCCTCAAGCGGTTTCGGCAATCTGTTGGACCGGACGTGCCGTGGGCGGGTTTTTACACCGCTGGGGAGATTGGTTCGGTAGCAGAGCACAATCTTTCTCACCTCTTCACGTCGGTTGTCCTTGCCCTCAGGTGACTATGGAACGGTCACCGGAGGCTTCGGGTAAGCGCGAAGAACGCGTCGAGCAGCGGTTGGCAATCCTACAAGATGAGAATCGCCGCCTGTCTGAGCAGATCAAACGCCTCGTCAGAACCGAGCACGAACTCTACCAGTTCCAAGGGCAACTCGACGACCAGATCCGCATCTACCGTCACCTTTACGAGGTCGGCAAAAAGCTCAACGCGACTTTGGATCTGGGCGAGCTTCTCCAGATCGCTACCCAGTTCGTCCTGTACCAGCTTAGTTTCGAGCGGTGCGTGGCGCTCTTGTACGATCCCGAGGCGAACGCCTTCCACGTCGAAGCGCAAGACGGGTACTACGACGAGGCGAGTCAGGCGCGGATCACGAGCCTAGGATTTTCCGTGAACGACCCCGTGCTCGCTCTGATCCTGGCCGGTCAAGATCGGGTAATCTGCGCAGAAGGGTGCGATCAAGACGAGCTACTTGCGCTTGGGCAAGCTCTGGAGATGACCGAATATGTCGCGTTTCCGCTGGGCGGTGAACCACAACTGCCGATCGGTCTGCTGATCGCAGGAAACTCGGTGAGTAGCGCGGCGTACCACCCACACATCCAGGCGGACAGCGAGTATGTGGTCGGCCTCTCAAACCTCGTCTCGCAGGTTGCGACGGCGATCCGCATGAGGCGGGAGATCGAGGCCCGTGAGCGACGCCTCAACCAAGAAGCATATGCTCGCGAACCCATCGAGCAGGAGCTGCACGTGGCAAGGCGCATCCAGC
>DASZKL010000034.1:0-4340 GCA_035947015.1 Rubrobacteraceae bacterium | reverse complement strand
AGCCTGACCCCGTGTACCCCGTTGGCCAGCGGCTCGGCCAGAGCGCCGGTGCGGGCCCCCACGCCCTCTGGGAGCGGGTAGATGTTATCCCGCGGGGCGAGCACGTACTCGGCGAAACCGCCTGGAGAGTGGATGCCGATGAGCTTGCGGTTAGGGCAGAGGTTGGTGTAGCCGGCGCGACACAGGCGGCACGTCCCGTCCGAGGAGAGCGGGTTCACCGCCACAACGCGGCCGACGAGGGCCTCGCTAACCCCCTCACCGACCTCGGTCACGGTCCCTGCGAACTCGTGGCCCATCACGAGCGGCGGGGTGCGGTTGCCCATCTTGCCAAGGTAGCCCTCGACCTCTGAGCCGCAGATGCCGACAGCTTCGGGGCGGACTATCACGGTTCCCGGCTCGACGGTAGGCTCGGGCACCTCCTCGATAGCCATCTCCTCCGGTCCGTTCCACACGATGGCTTTCACTACGCAACCTCCTCCAGTTAGATGAGTCCCCGTATAAGGATAGCGCGTACCGGGGAGCCGTCCGAGCCTACCAGCTTGAGCGGCAGGCACGCGAGGAAGTACACCCCAGGCTCCACAGCCGCCAGCACGAGCCCCTCAAAGATGACGACGTCTGCCCCCAGCAGCGTGTGGTGGGTGTTGAACTCCTTATCCTCGAAAGGCTCGACGGAGAGGTAGTCCACGCCTACCATCTCCACCCCGATCTCGACCAGGTACTCCGCTGCCTCGAGCGAGATGGCCGCGTAATCCTCCACGAAGCCTTCGCGGTCGAGCAGCCCCTGCTCGGAGTTCCGGGTCTTGAGTAGAAGCCTGCTCGTACCGGCGACCTCCGCGGCTTCGAGGTCGGCCCGGCCTATGTCCCCTTCGAGATGGGAGAGGTCCACGACCCTGCAAGGCCCCACGCAGCGCGAGAGGTCCAGAGCCTCTATCGTCCATCCGCCGGGGATGAAGTGCATCCGGGCGTCCGCGTGGGTGCCGGTGTGGGCGCTCAGATCCCAGCGGCTCACGGTGCTAGAGTCTCCCCTGTCGGTGTGGCTGATGAATTCCTGGGCGGGAGCATCCTGCCCAGGCCACATGACCGACCTGGGGCTCACGGGTGCGGTTATGTCGATGATCTCCACTCTTCCTCCCAGGGCACGAACTACTTCGGGTCGTAGCGGTCGGGATCCCGGAAGACGTCTATGACGCAGGTTCCGGCTTCGAGGAGTGCAGAGTGCTCCGCGCCGGCGGGTATGTCGTAGGTCTCGCCCGGCTCGTAGGTTCCGGCTTCGCCGTCTACGCTCAGGTGCAGGCGGCCCGTGACGACGATCCCCCACTGGGCGCCGTGGGCGTGCGGCGGTACCTCGAACTCCCTATCGGCGCGGAAGAAGACAGCCTGGCCGTGCGGGCTCGAGAGCAGCCGACCCTCGAGGCCGGTAAAAGGCGTGTCAACCTCAGGGAGGTCGTCCATCCAGTCCGGAAACGGGCTCATTCGAATCTCCTCTCCCGACGTTTGCGCCCCCTGTCCACGCGTCATTATACTGGGCGTTTCCGGGGTTCAGGAAGTGGAGTAGGGGGTGCAATGGAGCGTCTCGGAGGCAAGAGGGCCATAGTCACGGGCGCGGGCGCCGGTATCGGGGAGGCCATCGCCGTCAGGCTCGCCAGCGAGGGAGCCCGGGTCGCCCTCGCCGACCTGGACGGTCAGGCCACCGCAAGGGTGGCCCGCGAGATCGAGGGCAAGACCCTCTCCCGCCGAACTGACGTTACCCGCTCCGAAGAGGTCGAGGCGCTCGTGCAAGGAGTACTCGAGGAGTGGGGTGGCCTTGACGTGATGGTCAACAACGCGGGTATAGGGGTTGCGGGAACTACGCCAGAGACCTCCGAAGAGGACTGGGAGCGCCTCATGTCCGTCAACCTCAAGGGAACCTTTCTGGGGATGAAGTACGCAATCCCCGCCATGAGGGACTCGGGGGGAGGTTCGATCATCAACATATCCTCCGTCGCGGCGCTCGTCGGTATCCCGGATAGGGCTGCCTACAGCGCCACGAAGGGCGGCATCCTGGCCTTGACGAAGGCGGCGGCCATAGACCACGTCTCCGAGGGCATAAGGATCAACTGCATCGCGCCAGGCACAGTGGATACGCCCTGGATCTCCCGCATCACCGCAGGCTACGACGATCCAGAGGAGGCGCGTGCTCGTATGGAGGGTAGACAGCCGCACGGCCGGTTCGTAACCCCTGAGGAGATAGCCGCGATGGCCGCGTATTTGGCCTCGGATGAGTCGGCCTCATGCATCGGGGCGTGCATGGTCGTGGACGGGGGTGTGACCGCCCGTTGAATCCATCCTTCAAGCGGGTGGTCGAGGCCGGATACGACCGCGTCGCCGAACGGTATCTCTCCAGCAAAGACGCCGAGGATCCCGCGACGCTGGCGGCGCTGGAGGAGCTGGCGCGCGAGCTCCCGCCGGGCGCGGCCGTGCTCGATCTGGGTTGCGGCGCTGGCGTGCCCGTAACGCGCTGGCTCGCCCAACGCTTCGCGGTTACCGGCGTGGACCTCTCTGCGAAGCAGTTGGAGATGGCCCGCCGACTCGTCCCGGCGGCGCGCCTTCTCAAGGCCGACATGACCGACATCAGCCTCGCGCCCGAGACCTTCGACGCTGTGGTGGCGCTCCACTCCATCATCCACGTGCCCCGCGCCGAGCACTCCGCGCTGCTCGGGAACATCCACCGCTGGCTGAAACCCGATGGAGGCTTCCTGGCGACCTGGGCTCTGGGCGAGTGGGAGGGCGAAGAGGGCGACTGGGAGGGATGGGGTGCGCCGATGCGGTGGAGCCACCACGACGGAGAGACGAGCCTGGGGTTGCTGCGCGGGGTGGGTTTCGCCATCGAGAGCGCGGAGGTCCGCCCCACCAGGGGCGCCCGCGGCGAGGAATCGTGGCTGTGGGTTCTCGCCCGAAAACCGCTTTGACGAGGAGGGTCCGACGTGCCTATCACCATAACCGAGGCTATAGCCCGCGACATCCGATTCCCCACCTCGCAAGACCTCTCCGGCTCGGACGCGATGAACGAGGCCCCCGACTACTCGGCGGCGTACGTGGTCCTGAAGACCGACAGCGTGGGCCTCGAAGGACACGGTCTCACCTTCACCATCGGCCGGGGCAACGAGCTGTGCGTCGCCGCCATAGAGGCCCTCGCCCCGCTCGTCGTCGGGAGGACGCTCGAGTCGTTCACGCAGAACATGGGCGACTTCTGGCGCCACCTTACGGGTGACAGCCAGCTCAGGTGGGTAGGGCCGGAGAAGGGTGTGATCCACCTCGCCACCGCAGCCTTGGTCAACGCCGTCTGGGACCTGTACGCCAAAGCCACGGGCAAGCCCCTCTGGAGGTTACTCGTGGATATGAGCCCCGAGGAGCTCGTCTCGTGCGTGGACTTCCGCTACATAACCGACGCCCTCACGCCCGAGGAGGCGCTCGAGATCCTGCGCACGAACGAGCCAACGAAGCCCCAGCGCGAAGCGGAGATGCTCGAGAGCGGCTTCCCCGCCTACACGACGAGCGCGGGCTGGCTCGGCTACCCCGACGAGAAGATAAGGCGCCTTAGCCGAGAGGCCGTCGCCGCAGGGTGGGGACACGTCAAGATCAAGGTCGGCCGCGACCTCGAGGATGACGCGCGCCGGGCGAGCATCATCCGGGAGGAGATCGGGCCCGACAGGAAGCTGATGATGGACGCCAACCAGGTCTGGGAGGTGGATGAGGCCATAGAGAACATGGAGCGACTCGCCGAGTTCGACCCGTGGTGGATCGAGGAGCCAACCAGCCCCGACGACGTCCTCGGCCACGCGCGGATAGCCCGCGCCATCGCCCCGATAGGCGTTGCGACCGGCGAGCATTGCCAGAATCGCATCCTCTTCAAGCAGCTCATGCAGGCCGACGCCATCAGCTTCTGCCAGATAGATTCCTGCCGCCTAGGCGGGGTGAACGAGGTTATCGCCGTCCTCCTGTTGGCGGCGAAGTTCGGCGTCCCGGTCTGCCCCCACGCGGGCGGTGTGGGCCTCTGCGAGTACGTCCAGCACCTCTCGATCTTCGACTACATAGCCGTTGGCGCCTCTCTCGAAGACCGCATCCTGGAGTACGTCGACCACCTGCACGAGCACTTCCTCGACCCAGTGAGGCTCAAGAACGGCCGCTACATGCCGCCCGAACGCCCCGGCTACTCGATAGAGATGTATCCAGGGTCGCTCGATACGTACGAGTTCCCCACCGGCAGCACCTGGGCCGCCGCGGAGAGAACGATCTCTTGAACTGCAGGGCCGCGGCGGTCGTCGGTGTCGGTCCGGGTCTCGGGCAGCTCCCCGGCCGGA
>DASZKL010000033.1:0-4670 GCA_035947015.1 Rubrobacteraceae bacterium | reverse complement strand
TGCTCGTCGTCGCCGATGAGGCGGCGCTTTTCGTCGGTGGAGATGGTCGTCTTGCCCGTGCCCGAGAGCCCGAAGAACAGGGCCACGTCGTCCTCTTCCCCGACGTTTGCCGAGCAATGCATCGGCAGGACGCCGTGCTCGACTGGGAGCACGAAGTTCAGCACGGTGAAGATGCTCTTCTTCATCTCTCCGGCGTACCCGGAGGCGCACACCAGAACCACCTTGCGCTCGAAGTCCAGCCCTATAAAGGTCTCGGAGTTGGTCCCGTCCCTCTCGGGCACGGTCCCGAAGCCGGGTACCGAGATGACAGTCCACTCGGGCTCGAAGCTCTCTAGCTCTTCGGGGGTGGGGCGTCTGAAGAGCTGGCGGGCAAAGAGAGCGTGCCAGGCCCACTCCGCGACGATCTGGACGTTCAGCCTGTAGCGGGGATCTGCGCCCGCGTAGGCGTCCACGACGTAGAGTTCGTCGAGGTTTCTTACGTAATCTGCTGCCCGGTCAAGTATCTGCTCGAACTTGTCCGAGGGGAACGGCTTGTTGATCTCGCCCCAGTCTATCTTGCCTTTGGTCACCGCGGTCTCGACTATGAACCTGTCGACCGGAGAACGGCCTGTGCGTTCGCCGGTCTCGGCTACCAGCGCGCCACTATCTGAGAGCGCCGCCTCTCCGCGACGGAGGGATTCCTCGACCAGCATGGCCGGCGAGAGGTTCTCGCGCACCGACTTCAGGTCGCTCAGCCCCAGGCGTTCTAGCACCCTCTTTCGAACCGTGGTGTCCATGCTCCACCACCCCTTCTATGCGTCCTCACTATGTGCGAGCGGCATTATAGATGATCGGACATCGCGAAGTTCACCACCGTTCGCCGCGGTACAAAGTCCGTACACATAGGCGGTCCCTGCGAGCGTCGTGCTGGCACAAACCCGTGCCACAGCCACAATCGGAGGTCCTCAGATCAGTCGCCGGGCCTCTAGCGGGTGCACTAGGGGCCGGACGGTAATCGGTTGAACGCCCGTGAACTGTAGACCAGTCCCGGCGGCTAAATCCGCCCGGCCCCTGGATTATAGATGCATCGATCGTATCGCAGATCACGATTTGGAGTATGAACGGAGGTCCTCCTCGACAGCCTTGCGTGCTACTTCCGGGTTCTGCCAGACGTCGACCCTGCTGGAGATATCCATGCGCTTCCACTCGGAGACCCAGACGACGCGGTCGTCCACGACGAGTTGCAGGGGTTCGGCGAACTGGTAAAAGCCGAAGTCGCTCCCTGGCGGGAAGTCCAGGACCTGCTCCCCTGCACATTGTTCGCCCACCAGGTCTCTCACCGTCCGGTCTGGGGAGATATGAAAATCGAAAGAGTCCTGCCCTGCGGGCCAGTGGGTGATGATCAGTCCGTCGCTGCCGAGCTCCGTGACGATGCGGCGGTATCCCTTGAGGTGGTCGGGAGCCGCGACGGAGAGCGGAGAGGTATGATCAGAGAGCCGGGTACGCAGCTCGGCGTAGTAGGTCTCGTAGTACTCAGTAATCTGCTCCCTCAGTTGCTCTAGATCCTGGAAGCTCAGCTCCTGCAGCCGCACCGTCATACCCCTACTGCTTGAGGAGAACCGTGGGCGAGACTTCGAGGGCCATGGCCAGCTTCCAGATCGTCTCCACCGAGGCGTAGACCTCCTCGCCCGAGTCCTCGGCCTGGGCCACCGAGCCGGGCTCGAGCTCCGCCGCCTCGTCGAGGTCGATCTGGGAGATCTCCGCCTCCTCCCTCAGGGACTTGAGCCTGACCACGTCGAGCCTCTGGGCTTCAGGGGTGGTAGGGGGGGAGGGGGGATCGGGGAAGGAGGACATGTCCGAGATCTCGACCCCTAGAGCGTCGACGAGCCTCTGCATGAAGAGCTCCAAGACGTGTACCCGGCTCCGCTGCTCGAGCTCCCTGATCCAGCCCTTCCTCTGGCCGACCATGCTTGAGAGTTCTTCCTGGGAGAGCCCGGCCTCCTCGCGCAGCTCGCGCAGTCGGGCGCCGTCCAAGAGGTAGAGCTGCATCTCATTCCTCCTCGGCGAGTTCCTCGAGGTCGGGTCTCTTCTTGTCGACAGGCTTCGGAGGGTCGGGGTGGCTCGTCAGCTCCGCGCGCGAGACGAAGAGGATCTCCGCGAGGTCCTTCCCGAGGTTGTCCCTGATCTCGGTCCGCTCCGAGGTCTCGAGGCCTATGATCACGTACGGGTTCATACCAAGCGCTTCGGCCAGCTCCTCCTGCGACATGAAGACCCTCTCCCTCGCGGCGGCCAGGTTCGCTCCGTCTACCTTCATCGACACACCCTCTTGGTCTAAGGCTACCCCTCTAGGTCTACTACGCTTTATCTTACTCCCGATCGCGCCTCAGCTTCACCCTAGTCCCTCTCCGGTATGCCGCCGACCACCTGGCCTGCGGCCTCCCTCGATCCGTCGAGGATGGGCTCGTACTCGTTGATCTTGTCTATCGAGAGGCCCATGGCGGCATTGGTCTCCCGCTCGCACATTATCTCGACGAGGACCGGTAGGCGTCGCTCCTCGCTGGTCCGGACCGCCCAGTCGAAGGCGGACTCTATCTCCACCGGGTTCGTGACCCGGCGCCCAAGAGCGCCCATCGCCTCCATTACCCCGACGTTGTCGATCCCGTACTCGCTGTCCGGTCCTTCGTACCCGAGGTCCACCGCGAAGTTCATATCGTAGCCCAGCTCCGCTTGGCGGATGAGGCCCATGTAGGCGTTGTTCAGCATGATGAGCACGTAGGGGACCTTGTACTGGACGGCCACGGCGACCTCTTCCATGAGGAACTGGAAGGAGTAGTCCCCGACGACGCCGACGACGAGGTTGTCTGGCTTGCCGAGCTTGACGCCGATGCACGCCGGGACCTCCCATCCTAGAGGGCCGGCCTGACCGCAGCAGAGGTAGTGGCGTGGCTTGTAGGTCTTCTGGAACTGACCGGAGAAGATCTGGTAGAGCCCTATCGCCGTGACGAAGATAGTATCCTCGTCGAAGAACTCGTTTATCTCCTTGAAGACCCGCTGCGGCTTTACGGGGACGTCTTCGAAATCCATCTTCCTCAGCAGCGTCGAGCGCAGCTCGTCAACTCTTTCGACCCACGCACCAGGTTCCCGCGCCGACGTCATGTCGCGAGAGATGTCCAGCATGGACACAAGGGCAAGCTTGGCGTCGGAGACCACCGCTAGGTCCGGCCTGAAAACCCTACCCAACTGGCGCGGGTCTATGTCTATGTGCACGAACTTCCTGTTCCCGCGGTAGACGTCGAGGTCTCCGGTGTGCCGCTCTGCCCAGCGGTTGCCGATCCCCACCACCAGGTCGCTCTCCAGGAAGATGGCGTTGGCGTAGCGCTGCTGGGTCTGGAGGCCCACGATACCGCCGTAGAGCGGGTGGTCCTCTGGGATGGTGCCCTTGCCCATATACGTCGGGCTCACCGGGACCTGCAAATACTCAGCTAGCTCCACGAGCTCTTTGGAAGCCTCCGCGATGATGACCCCGCCGCCGGGCATCAGGAGCGGGCGCTCGGCCTCGAGGATCATCTCCACGACCTGCCGGGTGGCGTTCGGGTTGGGTGCCGGCTTCGGGAAGGGCAGCGGGCCGCCGCGCCTCGGGTCAAAGTCCACCTCCACATCCGCCTTCTGGATGTCGAGCGGCAGATCGATGAGCACAGGCCCGGGACGCCCTTCCTGGGCGATGCGGAAGGCCTCCCTGAAAGTCCATACCAGTTGGGCAGGCTCCTTGACCTGTACCGCCCACTTGGTCACCGGCTTCGCTATATCCACGATGTCCACCGCCTGGAAGGCTTCTTTGTGCAGAACGCTCGTAGGTGCCTGCCCCGTAATGCAGATCTGCGGGATCGAGTCGGCCATGCAGGTGTAGAGGCCCGTGATCATGTTGGTCCCCGCCGGACCCGAGGTGCCGATGTTGATACCCACCTTCCCCGTGACCCGCGTGTAGCCGTCCGCGGCGTGCGTCCCGCCCTCCTCGTGCCTAACAGAGTAGTGCTTTATCTGCTCCGATCTGCTCAGGGCCTTGTACAGGGGCAGGATTGCGGCCCCCGGTACCCCGAAGGCGACCTCGACGCCCTCGTCCTCCATCACGCCAACCACCGCGTCCATTACGTTCATCCTGGGCATTCGGTCTCTCCTTTCCCGATTACCCGATCTCGTGCTGCGAGAGGTCCTCGATGATCCTCAAGAGCGCCGAGTGGTCCTCGCCACCCCAGCCCTTCTTCTTCATCGCGAGCAACATCTGGTCCACGATGGCCGTCACGGGCAGCACCACCCCGTACTCCCTTCCCGCGGCGAGAGCGATGCCGAGGTCCTTGTGGTGCAGCTCCGACCTGAAGCCCGGTTCGAACTTGTGAGAGAGGAACTTCTCCCGCTTGACCTCCATGACCTTGTTGCCTGCGAGACCCCCAGAGAGAACCTCGAGGATCTTCTCCGGCGCAACCCCTCCTTTGGAGCCCAGAACAAGCGCCTCACTCACAGCCTCGATGGTGAGGGCTACCACAACCTGGTTGGCGGCCTTGGTGACCTGCCCCGCGCCCGTGGGGCCGACGTGGGTTACGGTGTTGCCCATCACCTCGAAGAGGGGTCTTGCGCGCTCGAAGTCCTCCTCGCTTCCCCCGACCATGATAGAGAGCGTCCCTTCTATGGCACCG
>DASZKL010000032.1:0-4265 GCA_035947015.1 Rubrobacteraceae bacterium | reverse complement strand
CGAGATAGCCTCCGACGAGACGTTCCTTCTCGTCGAACTCGTTTATGCGGGAGGTGAGGTTGGCGAACTCCTCCTCGGCGGCCCGGCGTTCGCCCTCGAGGCGCTGCCTGTTCCGGCGCCGGTTGCGCAGGAGGAGGGCTGCCCCGGCCAGCACCGCCAGAAGTAGGAGGATCCCGCCCGCCGGCGATCCACCGGCATTGGGATCGCTCTGCGATGCCGCGGGCTCGCCCCTGATCTCCTCCGCCCCCTCAACGAGTCCCGCGGCGTAGTCTCCGCTCCGGAAATCCGGGACCATGGCCGCGTAGACGGCCTGCTCGGAGGTCCCGTCTATGTTCGCCAGCTGGGCCCAGCCGTCGTTTGGGGCAACCACGATGACCCCGGCGTCCTGCGGAACGTTCTCCTCGTTGGCTTCTTGTTCGAGGAGCTTGCGCCTGGCTTCCTGGCTCTCGACACCCGTGTCCGGAACCAGGAAGGCGTAGAGCGGTTGCCCGGCTTCCTCTTCGGTCTGGTTATAGGCTTCCTGTACCTGCTGTTCTTCGGAATCGCTGAGTACGCCTGCCTCGTCGTAGACGGTGTCGGTGCCCTGAGCCGAGACGCTCGGCGCGAGGATCGTCGCCGGCACCAATAGAAACAGCACCGTGAGCAGGAACCTGGCGACCATCCTTCCTCCTTGCAGCGGATCAGACCAGCTAATTATACGTTCCAGGCCACGGAAGGATTCGTGGGCGAAGCGCTTCACCCCATGTCGGGTAGGTGACGCAGAGGAGCGAGACGAACACCAATCGGGTGAGGGCGAACACGGAGCCCGAAACGGCGACACGCATCCCGGAGGAGGGGTAGAGTCCTCCTCTTGAAGCTTCCAATGATCGGGCTGAGGAGAGAAGCTTCGTGTCGCGGATACGTTGGGGAGCAGGACTCTAAGTATCTCGCCTGACTAACCGCCGAAGGCGGTACGGGCGGCGGCCAGGTCCCACAGCGCGTGACCCACGCTCTTGAAGACGACCGTCCCTCCGGGGCGCCCGGAACTGCGGAGCGCGTCCTCCAGAGGCGTGGCATTATCCCAGGAGAAAGCGTCTGCTGAGGCGGCCTGGATCAGATCCCCCGCTTCCTCCCTGGCACCTTCCATGGTGTCAACCACGATCTCAGAGCGCGAGATGAGACCGGCTGGAAGCTCCGCCGCCTCGGGCTCGAAAGAACCAACGGCCGCCACGAATGCGCCATCCGGCACGTCCTCCGGCAGCACGGGTTCGCGGCTCGTCGTGGCAGTTACCACGAGGCGAGCCTCATCCAGCGCCGCCCCGGGATCTTCCACCACCCTGGCCTCCATCCCGAGAGCCTCCGCGTGCTCTCCCAGAGACTCGGACCGCTCGTTGGTGCGGGAGGTAACAAAGACCTTTGAGGTGCCGAGGACCTCGCGGAAGGCTTCGAGGTGGGCGCGGCCCTGGGTGCCGGCGCCGACGATCAGGAGCGGACCTTCGGGATCTGGGGCCAGCTCCCTGGCGGCGAGCACAGAGAGCGCGGCCGTGCGGCGGGCGGTGACGACGCTGCCGTCGAGGATCCCGAGCCTTCTACCCGTCGCCGCCTCCATCACGACCACCTCGCCCTGTATCGTCGGAAGGTCGCGCCCGGGATTCTCCGGGTGCACCGTGACGAGCTTGGTGATGGCGATCTCCTCGTCTGCGGCGGGCATGACCAGCAGCACGCCCCCCTCCGGCAGCGCCAGCGCCATCCTGGCCGGGGCTCGAACCTCGTCGGGGGCGAGCGCCACCTCGCGGATCGACTCGGCCAGGTCCGCGTAGGGCAGGCGGGCTGCGGTCTGCTGGGGGCCGAGGATCTCCACCCCTAACCTCGCCCGGCTGCGTCTCTCAGGCGAGCAGGGGAGAACAGGTCTATTGGCTGGTGGGTTGACCCTTCGGTGGCGAGATCCGCGAGTATCTCGCCGACGACGCTGCAGAACTTGTAGCCGTGCCCCGAGAATCCGCATGCGATAACGACCTGGGGATGATCCGGGTGAGCCGAGATCACGAAGTGCTCGTCCGGGGTGTTGGTGTACATGCACGCCCTCGCGTCGAGGCAGCGACCCGCGAGGTCGGGGACGTACTCCGCCAGGTAGCCGCGGATAAAGTCTATCTCCTCGCCGTAGACCTCCCGGTCTAGGGCCTCGGGCGTCGTGGGGACCCCGCCCGCCCGGAAGAATGCGGCCTTCACACCGCGGTCGTCGTCCTGGGCCGGGAAGCCGTAGAACTTGTTGCCGTCGTCCGGCTCCCAGATGAAGATGGGGAAGCGGTCTGGGCGGAATGGCTCGAGGCCGCCCTTCGGCTCGAACCAGTACATCACCTGTCGCGTCACCTGTAGTGGTAGCTCGAGGTCGGCGAGGAGCTGCGGAGCCCACGCGCCGGGTGAGATCACGAGCCGCTCCGCCTCATAAGAACCCGCCCGCGTCTCTACCCGGACCCCCTCCCCCGAGACCTCCCACGAGAGTACCGGCTCCTCGAACATGAGGTCGGCACCGAGGGAGGTAGCCCTGTCAAGGTGGGCCTCCACGGTCTCTTCAGGGCGTACGAAACCTGCCTTCTCTTCATAGAGGGCTACGGTCTCGGAGTCGGGTGAGAAAGGGGGGAAACGGCGTCGGATCTCATCGGCGTCGAGCAACTCGAAGGGCAGATCGTGCGCTTCGGCGCTCTTCACGCTGCCCGAGACGAGCTCGCCCTCGCGGCGCCCGGTCATGAGCCCCCCAGTGAGCGTCATCAGGTCCCGGTCCGTCTCCTCCTCCAGCTGCTCCCAGAGCTCGTAGGCGCGCAACAGAAGCGGTACGTAGGCCGGATCCTCGAAGTACGCTTGCCTGATGATGCGCGAGCGGCCGTGGCTCGAACCCTTGTCGTGGGCAGGGGTGTGCCTCTCCAGCCCGAGGACCCGTTCTCCTCGTCGGGCGAGATGATAGGCTGCGGCGCTCCCCATCCCGCCGAGGCCGACAACGATCGCGTCGTATATCAAATACCGCCCCTCTCCACCTCGGGGAGCGTGTAGTCGAGGTCGGCGGGCAGGTCGACGATGTCCATCTGGGCCTTCTGGAGCTTGCCGGCGTAGTCCCAGTTCATCGCCTGCCAGCGGGTGAACTGGTCGAGGACCCAGATCCCTGAAAGCCGGCTACCGTTGCCGCTCTTTCCGTTGCCCCCGAAAGGCAGGTGCGCCTCCGCCCCGCTGGTCGAGTTGTTTACACTGAGCATCCCCGCCCGGTTTCGCTCCCTGAAGCGCAGGGCGTTCTCGGCGTCGCGGGTGTATATAGCCGCCGACAGGCCGTAGCCGTGGTTGTTCGAGAGCTCGACGGCCTCATCGAAGGTCGAGAACCTGGCGACGCCGACGATGGGGCCGAAGGTCTCTCTCTTGTAGATCTCGTCCTCCATCGTGACGCCGTCAACGATGGTCGGGTGGCAGTAGATGCCAGCCTCAGGGTCGCCGACGAAGCCCCTCCTCGGGTTCTCTTTGGTTATCCTGCCGAGCCCTGTAGAGCCGTGTAGGCTGTGGTGGCTCTCTATGAGGTCGAGCCAGCCCAAGAAGCGTTCGTGGAAGCGCTCGCTTAGCATCGGGCCGTAGAGGACATCCTCCATCGGGTCGCCTATCTTCGCCTCCTCGACCGCCGTGTCGAAGCGGGTGAGGAACTCGTCGTGCACCGACTCGTGGACGATCGCCGTCCCGAGCGAGGTGCACCTCTGGCCGGCTGTGCCGAAGCCGCTAAAGAGCGCGCCCTCGACGGCCAGATCCAGGTTCGCGTCTGGCATGACGACGAGCGGGTTCTTACCGCCAAGCTCGAGGCAAGGCGACTGCAAGTGCCGCCCGCAGAGCTCCCCGATCTTCTGGCCCACCTCCGAAGACCCCGTGAAGCCGACCTTGTCGACGAAACCGGCCTCGAGCGCCCTCTCGAGGCCCTCGAAGGCGACAGGACCTTCGGCCTGGACGACGTTGAGGACGCCGTCGGGCAGGCCGCCGTGGATAAAGAGCTGAGCGAGGGCGTCGCCAATGGCGGGGGAGTACTCGGCCGGCTTCCAGACGACGGCGTTGCCGCAGGTTATGGCGGGGACCATGTACCAGGACGGGACGGCGACCGGGAAGTTGCCGGCGGTGATGATCGCCGCGACCCCGACCGGCATCCTGAAGGTGAAGAGTTGCTTGTCCGGCATCTCGGAGGGTACGGTCTGGCCGTAGAGTCTCCTGCCCTCGCCGGTAAAGAAGTCGCAGGTGTCTATGATCTCCTGCACCTCGCCCAG
>DASZKL010000031.1:0-17685 GCA_035947015.1 Rubrobacteraceae bacterium | reverse complement strand
TCCATAGCCCCCTCTGCCCCGCCGGTCCCGACCAGGTGGTGGAACTCGTCAACGAACAGGATCACCTTGCCGGAGGAGGTCTTCACCTCCTCGATAACGCCCTTCAGGCGCTCTTCGAAGTCCCCGCGGAAGCGGGTGCCGGCGACCAGCGAGCCGAGATCCAGCGAGATCACCACCTTGTCTTTGAGGACCTCGGGGACGTAACCGCGGGCTATCTTCTGGGCGAGGCCCTCGACTATGGAGGTCTTGCCCACGCCGGGCTCGCCGATGATGGCAGGGTTGTTCTTGGTGCGGCGGGCGAGGATCTGGATCATGCGCTTGATCTCTTCCTCGCGCCCAACCACGGGGTCGAGCTTGCCCTCCCTGGCGAGCTGGGTGATGTCGCGCCCGTGCCTGAGGAGGAGGCTATCCGAGCCCGCCCCAAGCACCCCCTCCTTTTGCAGCTTGCCGATCGCCCTGCGCACGTCCGTCTCCGAGACGTCGGCCTCCCGCAACACCCCTGCGGCCACGCATTCGTCGAGCGAGATCAGGCCGAGCAGCAGGTGCTCCGTTCCGGCGGGGCCGCCCGCCGCCTGCTCGGCCTCCTCAATGGCACGCCTCAAAGAGCGCCTGGCGTTGGCTGAAGGCTGGATCTGCTCGGCCGTCGTGCGGGGTCGGGAGATGTCGTTCAAGCGGATGAGGTCGTTGGTCTTGGCCTGCAGGAACATCAGGCTCGGCCCGAGTTCCTCGAGGATCCGGTGCACGACGCTCCCCTGCTGCGCGAGGAGCCCGAAGAGGATATGCTCGGTGCCGAGCACGTTCGACCTCCCCCGGCGCACCACGGCCATCGCCACGTCGAGGGCCTCCCTGGCGCTCTGGGAGAACTTGCTCAGATCCACTCGATACCCCCTGCCGGTCTCGCTCAGCGGCTATTGTAGACGGCGAAGACGACGGCGACGAGCGCCGGGAGCAGCAAGAAGAGCGGAAGGTTGCCGTTCAGAATGGGCACAACCAGGCTCGGGACGAATGCTGCGGCGACCGCGACGCCGGAGATCGCCATCGTGAGCGGTCCGCCGTTGCGCCCCCCGGCGCGGTGGATTAGCGTTCCCGCCCCCCATCCGGCCAAAGCCGAGAGTATGAGGCGACCGAAGCCGATCTGGGGTAGTACGTAATAGACGATAAGGGCGCCGAGTACCGCGACCGCTATCCCCGCGAGGAGGCTCTTGGTGACCTGATCCCTCTTCATGACGCCAGCCCGCGCGCCGCGGGGGAGCCTGGCGTCGTCCGGACACTTGATCCCCACCTCGGTTTGAACCATGCACTCAGTGCAGATGGGTCGCCCGCATGTCGCGCACGAGACCCGGGTCTCCCTGTCCGGATGCCGGTAGCAGCGCATGGTCTCGGCCATCAGAACTCCTCCCGGTCACGTCTGCCCCACGTCAACTCGCCACGGGGCATCAGGACCAGCTCTCGTTTGTAGCTGCGATGCACCTCCTCAACAACCCGCCTGTGCTCCCGTTCCCTCTTCTCCAACTCTTCGCGCAGCTCCCGCTTCTCGGCCTCGAGCCGCGCTATCCGCCTCTCGAGGTCAAGTATCCTCTTGACCCCTGCGAGGTTCATCCCCATCTCCTGCGTCAGCTTCTGGATGTAGCGTCCTAACTCGATGTCCTCCTGGGAGTAGAGCCGCGTGTTCTTTATGCTCTTGCGCGGGCGGAGCAGACCCTTCTGCTCGTACATCCTCAGGGTCTGCGGATGCACGCCTATGAGCTCGGAGGCTATCCCGATCATGAACACAGGGCGCTTCCGCAAGTTCACGAGCCTACCCTCCTGAAGAGCTCCTCACGTACGTCTTCTCCCCGCTCCTCGGCGAGTGCCTCAAGTATCTCGCGCTCCCGCCGCTTGAGCTTCCTGGGCACTACGAGGTTAACCCGCACGATGAGGTCCCCGCGCTCCCCGCCGCGCGCCCGCGCCTTCGGAGCCCCCGCCCCCCGCACCCTGAACTGCTTGCCCTCCTGCGTCCCCGCCGGCAGCCTGAGCTTGACCGTCCCACCCCCGGGCCGCGGTACCTCTATCTCAGCCCCGAGCGCCGCCTCCACGAAGCTGACAGGCACCTCGACTACGAAGTCGTCCTCGCGCCGCTTGAAGACCGGATGTTCCTGAACCCGCGTCACCACGTACAGATCTCCCGCCGGACCGCCCTTGCTGCCCGCGCTCCCCTTGCCCGGAACCCGGATCTTCATGCCGCCCTTCGCCCCAGCAGGTATCTTTACCGTCACTTGCCTCATTCTCCGCAGCCTGCCGCTTCCACCGCACCTAGGACACGGGTTTTCGACGATCGCGCCTTCCCCCCCACACCTAGGACACGGCTCGGAGAGCGCGAAGAACCCCTGGTCCCGGCTCCGTACCCCTCGCCCCCCGCACTCGGGACACGTCAGCGGCGATGTGCCGGGAGCAGCCCCCGTACCGCGACAGTCCCCGCACGCCTCCTCGACCGGCACGCTGACCCGCGTCGTAACACCAGCCAGCGCATCTTTGAACTTCAGGTTGACGCTTACGGTTACATCCTCGCCTTTGCGTGAAGCCTCCCTCGTACGGGTGGAGCGTCCGAAGATATCTCCCAGCCCGCCGAAGCTGCCGAAGAGGTCCGAGAGGTCGGAGAAGTCCCCGACTCGCGCGCCGCCCTGGCCTCCGCGGCCTGCGCTCTGCGAGCCGAAGTATGTGCGAGGGCCTTCGTCGTATTCCCGCCTTTTCTCCGGGTTGGAGAGGATCTCGTAGGCATGCTGTATCTCCTTGAAGCGATCCTCCGCTTTGGGGTCGTCGCGGTTCGCGTCGGGGTGGTGCTTGCGTGCCAGCTTGCGGTAGGCGCGCCTTATCTCCTCCTGCGAGGCCCCCTTCTGCACCCCGAGAACCTTGTAGAGATCCTTGGTCTCCATACCCTAATCCTGTTTCGCAACTACAACCTTTGCGGGACGTATGGGCTTGCCATTGAGCAGGTAGCCCCGCTGGAAGGTCTGGAGGATCGTACCCTCTTCGTGCTCTTCGGTAGTTTGGCTGAGGACGGCTTCGTGTACGTTGGGGTCGAAGTGCTGGCCGTCGGAGGCGACGGGCAGGAGCCCTTCCTTGCCCAGGGCGGAGACGAGCTGGTCGCGTATTGCCCGAACGCCCTCGTGGATATCGCCCTCGGCCTCGAGCGCGCGGTCCAGGTTGTCCAGGATTGGGAGTAGCTCCACTACGAGCCTCTCGGAGGCCGTCTCGAGAATGCGGGCCCTCTCGCGCTCCTGACGCTTGCGCGAGTTCTCGAACTCGGCCTTCAGGCGACGCAGGGTATCCAGGTACTCGTCGCGCTCCCGGCGCGTCGCCTCGAGCTCTTCGCTCAGGGCCGCCAGTCCTTCCTCGGCGACGCCGGGCTCTTCGGTATCCTCGACCGCCCGTTGGAGGTTGGTCGGATCACCTGGGGAGCCCTGGGCCTCTTCGATCATCTCGGGAGCCTCCGGATCTTCCCTGGCGCCCTGCTCTTGCCTCTTCTCTTCGTTGCTCAAGGCTCTAATCTTCCTCCCGTCGGTGGACGGGGACGAACGTACTCGTCCCCGTCTACAGGATGCTACCTACGCTCCTCTTCCTCGTCGTCGTCGACGATCTCGGCGTCCTCGACCACGTCGTCGTCGGACTCTGTAGCGCCGGCGGAGCTGGCCTGCTGCTGCTCCTGGGCCTGCTGGTAGAGGACCTCGGAGAGCTTGTGGGAGGCGGTAAGGAGCGCCTCTTGCTTGAGCTTGATCTCCTCGACGTCGCCGCCGGCGAGTGCTTCTTTTGTCTCCTTTATGGCCTGCTCGATCTCGAGCTTGGTGTTCGGATCTACCTTGCCGTCAACGTCCTTGAGTGAACGCTCGATGGAGTAGACCAGGTTGTCGGCGTTGTTGCGGACTTCGGCCTCCTCGCGGCGGCGCTGGTCCTCCTCGGCGTGCGACTCCGCGTCGCGCACCATCTGCTCGATCTCCTGGTCGGAGAGCCCGCTCGAGGCCGTGATCGTGATCCGCTGCTCCTTGCCAGTCCCCAAGTCCTTGGCCCCGACGTTGACTATGCCGTTGGCGTCTATGTCGAACGAGACCTCGATCTGGGGTACGCCCCTGGGCGCTGGTGGGATCCCCACCAGCTGGAAGTTGCCGATCAGCTTGTTGTAGGCCGCTATCTCGCGCTCGCCCTGGTACACCTTGATCTCTACCGAGGCCTGGTTGTCGTCGGCAGTCGTGAATACCTCGCTCTTGCGTGTAGGTATGGTGGTGTTGCGCTCGATGAGCTTGGTGAACACCCCGCCCTTGGTCTCGATGCCGAGACTGAGCGGCGTCACGTCGAGGAGCAGCACGTCTTTGACCTCGCCCGCGAGCACACCGGCCTGGATGGCGGCACCGATAGCGACAACCTCATCCGGGTTTATGCCCTTGTGGGGCTCCTTGCCGGTGATCTCCTTGACCTGATCCTGCACCGCCGGGATGCGGGTAGAGCCGCCGACGAGGATCACCTGGTCCACCTCACCCGTCTTCAGGCCAGCGTCCTCCATCGCCCTGCGCACCGGCCCAGCCGTCGCCTCGACGAGGTCAGCGGTCAGGTTGTTGAACTGCGCCCTCGTGAGCGTGAGGTCCAGATGCTTCGGACCGTTCTGGTCCGCGGTGATGAACGGCAGGTTTATCGAGGTGCTCGTCGTGGACGAGAGCTCTCTCTTGGCCTTCTCAGCCGCCTCGACGAGCCGCTGGGTAGCCATCTTGTCCTTCGAGAGGTCTATGCCCTCGCTCTTCTTGAACTCCGAGACCATCCACTCGACGACCTTCGCGTCGAAGTCGTCGCCGCCGAGGTGGTTGTTGCCGCTCGTCGCCTTGACCTCGAAGACCCCGTCACCGAGCTCCAGGATGGAGACGTCGAACGTGCCGCCACCGAGGTCGAAGACGAGGATGGTCTGGTCCTGCTCCTTGTCGAGTCCGTATGCCAGCGCCGCCGCGGTCGGCTCGTTGATTATCCGCTTCACGTCCAACCCCGCGATGCGGCCAGCGTCCTTGGTGGCCTGCCGCTGGGCATCCTCGAAGTATGCCGGAACCGTGACGACCGCCTCGGTCACCTCCTCGCCAAGATACTCCTCGGCGTCCCTCTTGAGCTTCTGCAGGATCATCGCGGAGATCTCAGGCGGCGAGTAATCCTTGCCATCCACCTCGACCCGGACGTCCCCGCCAGAACCCGACTTGACGTCGTAGCCAACCCGCGCAGCCTCTTCCTTCACGTCGCCGAAACGCCGACCCATGAAGCGCTTGATGGAGTAGATCGTGCGCTCGGGGTTCGTCACAGCCTGCCTTCTCGCAAGCTGACCGACCAGGCGCTCCCCACTCCTCCTGTCGAAAGCCACGACCGAGGGCGTCGTCCTCTCCCCCTCGGAGTTCGTGATCACCACCGGATCTCCACCCTCCAGAACCGCTACGCAGCTGTTGGTGGTCCCCAGATCTATACCAATGCTCTTGGCCACGTCCGTACCTCCCGTAGTGCCAACTATCTAAATCGAGAAGAGTATAAAATCTTAGTGTGTTATGTGCAAGTTTTGCCACTAGGCTCGGCATCGGCGATGTAGGCTCTGCCGCGTGATGCGTGTGGGATCTTCGGGAACGTCTCTGTGCGGCGGTATGAGGAAAGGGCCTGGGTCCCTAGAGCATAGGGGCCCCGCGCGAGTAAGGGTACGCCCGGCGGGATGTCGTTGGGGTGGGAAAGGAGGAAAACGAGCCGCCGGGCTCGATAGGTTATGTGCGCCGGGAGGCACGGATAAATGCACCGAGACGCGCGGGCCGTATCTCCGCAGGGCCTTGGCGTCGTCCAACGAAGCCGATCCGTTCCCCAAGACACAGGGGAAGACAGCAGCGGAGCCGAGACGGCCATCGGGGCGGCGGGTACAGTTGTGGGCCCCAGCGAGGCAATCTCGGGGCGAGAAGCCGAGCATCGGCTTGGATAAAGGACTCCGAGCCGGTGATACTTCGCGCACAAGCCGCTTCTAGGGTAGGATTATGGCTTGCGGAGAGTTTGGAGTCGGCCGGGAGGTTTGCGGGAGTTTGGAAGAGACGATTCTGCTTGTAGACGACGACGCGGCGCTATTAGAGGTGACCTCCATTGTGCTGGCGTCTGAAGGTTATAGGGTGTTGACGGCGGAGGATGGGATCGAGGCGCTCCGGATACTCGGGCGGGAGACCCTAGATCTGGTCGTCCTGGACATCATGCTGCCGCGGATGAGTGGCTTCGAGGTACTGAAGAAGATGCGGGAGCAGAGCGACGTCCCTGTGGTGTTACTCACTGCCAAGAGCCAGTCAGTGGACAAGGTCGTTGGTCTCGAGCTAGGGGCGGACGACTACATAACCAAGCCCTTCGACACCAAGGAGCTCCAGGCGAGGATCAAGGCCGTACTGCGAAGGTTCGGGCGACAGGAGGGCAAGGACCGAGATGGCGTGTTCAGGCTTGGCCCGCTCGAGCTCGACCCCAACGGATACACGGTAAACCGGAACGGTGATCCTCTTGACCTGACGCCGACGGAGTTCAAGATCCTGGCACTGTTGATGCGGCGTCCGGGGCAGGCTTTCACGCGGGCCCAGATCTCCGAGGCCGTCTCGACGGGTTCGCATTATCTAGCCAGCCGCTACATAGACGTCCACATCAGCAGGCTCAGGGCCAAGGTCGAGCGCGACCCTTCGAGGCCGGAGATCATACAGACGGTACCGAGCGTCGGTTACCGGGCAGCCCGGCCCGGCTAGAGGACGCGGGGGAGCCATAGACAAGAACGACAAGAGCCTTCTACCACCGCTGGGCTTCAAGGCCCGGGTCTTTGTGGCGCTCGTCGGGATCTCCTCCGTCACCAGCCTCGTCATAGGGCTTGTCCTCTACTACTTCGCCCAGGACAGGCTGGTAGCGGCCGAGAACAATTTGCTCGTCGAGCGCTCCCAGACCGCGAACGCAGGCGCTCAGGACTTCCTCGAGGGCCTGCGCAACCCGGAGGACCAGACGCTCCCCTCCCCCGACGCCTACGCCGAGGAACTCGTACGGTCGGTCGCCGGTCCGACGGGGTTGGAGGTGGTCTACGTTGGCCCCGACGGCGAACCACTAGCCGCCCGCGATGGTCTGGCCAATCCCATGGCCCCCGAGAAAGCCTACGAGCGTCTGGGCTTGAGCGAGGAGACCGTGAGAAGGGTTGCCGAGTCGCGAGGAGGCGAGGGTCAGCTGGTGCGCAGTGAGAGTTCCAACTACGTAACGGTGTGGCCGCTCGCCGGCGCCGACGGGACCGTGAGGGGTGTCATGATCTACGACGCCCCCGAGGAAGAGCTCAACCAGACGCTCGCCTATCTGCGCTACGGTATCCTCGGAGCCATCCTGACGAGCGTGCTCCTCGCCGGGGTGGCGAGCTTCCTCCTGACCCGCCGGGTCACGCGTCCGCTCTCGGAGACCAGAGACGCGGCCATAAGGGTAGCCTCAGGCGACTACGCGACAGCGGTTCCGGTGAAGAGCAGAGACGAGCTGGGCGAGGTCGCGAGGGCGTTCAACTACATGGCCGAGGAGATAGAGCACTACGTCGGCGAGATCCAGATGCAGAAGAGCCGCCTCGAGGCCGTCCTCGAGGCCTCCCCTGAGGCGCTTATCACCATGGACCCCGAAGGGCGCGTGACGATGGCCAACCCCGCGGCGGCCAGGCTGCTCGGCATCCGCGGCTACCACCGGGGACGCACACTACAGGAGCTCGACACACCTCGGGGGGTACTTCAGTGCCTGCGCGAGGCCGCCGCGAACGGGGTCGCCGTTCGGGAGATCGAGCTGGGAGACAAGGCCTACTGGGCTTATGCGGCCCAGATGAACCGGGATGAGGGCGACGCCGCGACCAACGGCAAGACCGCAGGGGACATCGGCATCATCCTGGCCGTCAGGGATATAACCGAGCATCGGTCGCTCGAGAGGGCCAAGACCGCCTTCGTCTCCGATGTCTCCCACGAGCTCAGAACCCCTTTGACTACGATCCAGAGTGCCGTCGGCCTGCTCGAGCGCGCCCGGGATAGGCTCGACCCGCTTGAGCACCGGGCGCTGGAGCTGGCCGACCAGGAACTGCGGCGCATACGGGCGATGGTCGAGGAGCTCCTGACGCTCGCCCTGATGGATTCGTGGCAGTACCAGCTCGAGGTAGGGCCGACGGATCTGGGCAGGATCGTTCAGACTGCCATAGAGTCGGTGAAGCCCAAGGCCGAGAGGTTCGGCACCGAGATACGCTTCGGCGACGCAGGCGAACACAGGTGCATCTGCGACGCTCAGAAGCTCTACCAGGTCTTCCTCAACCTTCTGGACAACGCCATCAAGTACTCGGAGGCGGGGGCTCGCGTGGACATAACGATAGGCGAGGACGCCTCGTCGCTGACCGTGGAGGTGAGGGATAATGGCGTCGGCATCCCGGAGGAGGAACTGAGCCAGCTCTTCGAGCGGTTCTACCGGGTGGACAAGGACCGCTCCCGGGCGACCGGTGGGAGCGGTCTGGGACTCGCCATCAGCAAACAGATCGTCGAGATGCACGGCGGTGATATCTCCGTCGAGAGCGAGGTCGGCGTAGGCTCCACCTTCACGGTGCGTATCCCTAAGACACCCCTCTCGCGGTCAGCGAGTTATGCGATTTAGGATAGGCCTGTACCCGGCGGCCGTGCTGGCCGCCGTGATCCTCGTCGTCGCCGGGTGCATGCGCGAGAGCGAAGAGACGTCCATACCCCCCCTCTCCGCCGTGGGGGGCCGCGCGGGCCTGGGACCAGGCACGCACGCGCTGAGCTCGGGCCCCGGCTACAAGTCGTCACCGAGCTGGAGTCCTCGCGGCGACCGGATAGCCTTCACCGTAGACGGCTACGTGGCGGACAAGCCAGTGAACGCTGGAGATATCCGGCGCTGGACGACGGGGGACTTCGTGGCCCAGGATGCCGAGTGGATCTCGGAGAGCAGCCTTGCCATCTTCGGTCTGGCTTCTGGCTCGGCAGCGTCGAGTTCCGTCTACCGGGCGCACTCCCGAGAAGGGTCGCCCGACGTGGAGGAGATCGCGACGGGGATCCTGGCGATGTGCCCCGGACCCGAAGGGAAGGGCCTGATCGTCGTTCTCGAGAACGGGTCTTACGAGGGCAGGGTGGCGCTGCTAAACGACAGTGGGATGGTGGACCGGTTCTATACCAGGTCCATCGAGGGCCGCGTAACCGGCGTCTCGCTCTCGCCCGACGGTCGCAGGCTCGCCCTGGCGACGCGTCCTCCCGGAGATCTCAAGCCCTCCGAGCTGCACGTCTTGGACCTCCGCGAAGGCAACCACTGGAGGATAGCGCGGCTGGAGAAAGGTCTGGAGATCGTCGGCGCACCGCAGTGGACCAAGCAGGGGATCTTTTACGTGGCCGGGAAAGAGGAGGTGTCTGGAGGCGAGCGCGCCACACCGCTCTACGACCTTTTCCTCATACCTTCAGGGTCGGGCGAGCCGATCCCTGCGCCGGGCGTGGGCGAGGACTTCGTAGCCTCGAGCATCCGGGTCTCGCCGGACGGCGAGCGGCTCGCGGTGATCGGCCGCCTCAACCCGAACTCCCCGACCAACCTCTACGTATTGGATCTAGAGACGCGAGACCTCGAGGACGTAACCAGCAACGAAGACATGGAGATAAAGACAGGACCGGACGATCTGGCCTGGTCACCCGACGGTGAGAGCGTCGCGATCATCGCGCGCGGCGAGCTCTCCGAGCAACCCAGCGTGCGCGCCGCCCCCAAGGGCGCCCTTCTGGAGGACTTCTACAACCTCTACGAGATCCCTGTCGACGGTGCGAAAGAGGTGCCGCGGTGAGGGAGGCTGTGCTCTGGGCCTCCGGTGCCGTCCTCGCCTTCTTGGTCACGGCTGGCGCCTTCCTGCTGCTGGCGAACCTGGGCACCGGGCCCTCTGTGAAGAGTCTGCCTCCGGAATCCCAGCCCGCCAATTCCGGTCCCGCGCTGGAGTTGAACCTGGACGAAGAGGAGCTGGCGTCCTTACAACCGCTACCGGATCAGAGGCTACGGGTTGGCGTGAAGAACTCGGGCAACGAAGATCTGACGGAGGTGCACCTTACCCTGGAGGTCTCCTCCGAGAACACCGCCCTCTCCGACGCCAGCTACTACCGGGATACCGTGGACACTCTAGCCGCCGGGACGTCAACCGTCGTACCCTTCAACCTTGACCTCTCGGCCCATGAGGGCACCAGTTCGATGGCTCCCGCCGCCCCCGAGCCGCCCAGAACGATAGTCGAGGTTAGAGCCACGACGCCAACAGGTGTCTCGGCGGTAAGAACTGCGATACTTCCGCTCTGAGCCGCCCCCTACGGGCGGCCCCGCTGCGGGCCAGCCGCGCGCGCGAAAGCGCCGGGCGCGGGGGTCGGCCTCTTCAGACCCGGCAGCTTCACCCGCCCGACCAAACCCCGCGCAAGCTCCCCTACCTCGACGGCGCTACCGAGGTCTATGCGCGCCAGCGTGTAGGGGCTCCCCCCATACCACCCCCGACGTACCGGCTTCCAGCCGCTCTCGAGCAGAAACCGGGTCGGCACGTGGTAGCGCGTCCCGCGGTCGCTGGCGACCGCCTCCACCCTCCCGACGCCCCGCTGCCTGAGGTCCCTGAGCATCCGAACCAGCAGCCGGCGGCGCGTGCGCGCGTCACCCCCGACGTAAGCCAAGAGGACCGCGTCCTCGTCCAGGGGCCCAACCGGGTACGTCCCGGCGTGCGGCAGGTGCTCGGCGGGAGCGTAGACGACGAACCCCAAGACTTCCTCGCCCCGGTGCACGACGAACCCCGCGGTCCCCCAGCGGGCGTCAACCTCACGGAACCACTCCTCTGGGGATCGCGCCCCTTCGGTCCAGTGCGCGACCACCGTCTCGAGCCCCGGCACCACACCGGATTCCTCCGGTGAGATCGCAGCGACCGTGGCGACGAAAGACGTTGGCCTCATCCGTCCGGTTTCAGGTCGCGATCCTCTCCGACCTCACTGGGGCCGTCCAGCCTCCCTTTGAGGCGAGCCCTGGTCTCCCGCACCTTCCTGCGAAGCTCCTCCGACCTCTCGGCGTCGCGCTCGCCCTCGAATTCGCGGGAGACGTCCCTGAGCAGAGGACGTCGCGGCTCGCCCTCCGAGGGGGACGGACCGGGGGGGCTCGTGGTCTCGGGGCGTCCGGGGGCGACCTCGCGGGCCTCGGAGAGGCGCTCCTGCATCCGCTCCTGCGCCTCGAAGAGGGTCTCGCGTCCCCTCTCGCGAGCTTCCCCAGCGCGCTCCCTGACGGAGCTCCTCAGCTCTTTGCCGCTGCGCGGGGCGAGGAGTATGCCGGCCAGGATCCCCGCGGCACCGCCGAGCAAGAAGGTTCCCAGCCGCTGCTTATCCAGCACTTTCGTCTGCCTCCTAGGAGCTTCCTCGCTCATTCTAACCGCTTTCGGTGCTGGATATCGGGACCCCGTGCCTGGGTGTGCTGGTATCCAGGAGGAACGCCGAGGAGCGCCGTCCAGCCTTCTCTGCGATCCCCGAGACCCGGTTGGCGACGATCTCGACAGCGGCGTCGGAGGTGTTCTCTATGGCGATGTTCTCGACAGTCTGGACGCCGACCCGGTCGGCGCTCGCCACGATGTAGTCGTGGATCTGGCGTATCTCCCTGAAGTAAGCGATGTACTCCTCGGCCGGGCGGCGCATCGCCGTGCCGAGGGCCCTGATGTAGAACCGCGAGCGGTGCACGTGTTCGTCCGAGAGGTAGACCACAAGTGGGCAGACGTTCGGGTGGTCCCTGTAGCGACCCAGGATCACCTCCGGCACCAGGTGCACACCCTCGATGACGAGGTTCGTCCCCTCCTTGAGGCCCCTGTCTACGATAGCCTCGACCCCGACCGCGACCTGCGAGGCTTGCTGCCTGAAGCCGAAGAGGACCGTCTCCTCCTCCTCGATCGGCACCCTGAAGTCCTCCGGCTTTATCTCGTAGGAGCTCTTGTGGAGTATGGGGAGAAGGTCGGGGCTAATCGCGCGCCGGAGAACCTCGCGGATCGAGTCCGTCCCTATGACGCTCTGGATGTTCAGCCTGCGGGCGACGTCGGCGGCGAGGGTGCTCGTCCCCACGCCTGTCGCCCCGCCGATGAGCACCACGATCGGCTCGGTTGACTCCCGCAGTATGCGCCACTTGTCCAGCCTGCTTACGACCAGGGCGTCCTTCTTGACGAGTTTGTCCCTTACCCTGGCGAGGACCTCCTCTTCCTCGACCGTGTAGCGCTTCTCCGCCAGGAGCTCGGCGCGCACCTCGTTGGCGATCCGGTGTGCCAGCTCGGGCCTAGCGCCGGCCTGGGAGAGGGTCTGCGCCAGGATGCCCCGCGAGAAAGGGGTCTCCCGGTCCGCCTTGACTATCATGATCTCATGTTCTTCCAAAGCACCCTCCCCGGGAGCGCCGACGAATACTAGTCGCCGAGAATGCGGAGACCCCCGAACTTCCTTCCCCGCCGCTTCCTGACGCGGTAGAAAAAGAACAACAGAAACGCGACGAGGAGAAGCGGCACGAGCGGCACCAGGACGGCCAGGATGCCACCGACCACCGCCACTATGTCCTCGATGGTGCTCAGGAAAGGCGCCGATACACCCGCCGAGACCGCGTTGGCTGGGGGCCGCAGGACGGCCTTGAGCACGGCTACCGTCCCCGCAACGACGCAGCCCGCGGCTAGCTCCGGGATGGCCTCGACGCCTAATCCCGCCCCGAGCGCCGCCGAGAAGAGCAGCGCGCCGGCGACGATCCGGATCGGGGTCTGGACCATGTCAAGCACCGAGTCCAACGCCGGAACCTTATCTAGCCCGCTCTCGACCAACGCCAGCGCCAGAAGCGCCGCGATGACCGGCCAGTCGCTGAGCACGTCGAGAGGTGGGGGCAACTCGAAGAGCCCGAGGCGGGCGAAGATGCCAGCGAGCGCGAGCGGCAGGTAGGCCCTCACCCCCGCCACAGAGGAGAGTCCGACGCCGCTGCCTACCGCGAGAAGAGTTTCCATCCGCACATTATATCTTTTGGAGCGCCCGCCGGTTCAACCCGGCGCTTTCTCTGGGCTATACTCTTCTAGGTTTATGGCGTAACGCCCCTCAATAAGTCCGGAGGATTCTCGTGTCGCAAACGGTTGAGATGGAGAAGATAGTCGCGTTCTGCAAGCGCCGGGGCTTCGTGTACCAGAGCTCGGAGATCTACGGCGGCATCCGCTCCTCCTACGACTACGGGCCGCTTGGCGTCGAGATGAAGAGGAACATAAAGGAGGAGTGGTGGCGCCGCATGGTCCACATGCGCGACGACGTGGTTGGCATAGACGCCGCCATCATCATGCACCCACGAGTGTGGACGGCCTCCGGGCACGTCTCTGGCTTCAACGACATGCTCGTCGAGAGCCGAACCTCAGGGCGTCGCTACCGGGCCGACCACCTGATCGAGGACGCCACTGGTCTCGACGTCGAGGGCCTTAGCCCAGAGAAGATGACCGAGATCATCCGGACCGACGATCGGATAAAGGATCCGGCCGACGGTGGCAGGGATTTTGCCCCTGTGCGTCCCTTCAACCTGATGTTCGAGACCTACACGGGGCCCGTGAAGAGCCCCGAGAACATCGCGTATCTGAGGCCAGAGACGGCGCAGGGGATCTTCGTCAACTTCAAGAACGTACTCCAGACGAGCCGGGTCAAGGTACCGTTCGGGATCGCCCAGATTGGGAAGTCTTTCCGGAACGAGATCACCCCCGGCAACTTCATCTTTCGCACGCGCGAGTTCGAGCAGATGGAGATGGAGTTCTTCGTCGAGCCCGGCACGGACGCAGGGTGGCACGAGTACTGGATCGAGGAACGCTTCAACTGGTACCTTGACCTCGGCATGAAGGAAGAGAACCTGCGCAAGAGGGAGCAGTCCGACGAGGAGCGGGCGCACTACGCGACCCGCGGCGTCGACATAGAGTACAACTTCCCGTTCGCGGGGTGGTCCGAGCTCGAGGGGATAGCCAACCGCACCGACTACGACCTGAAGAAACATCAAGAGTACTCAGGAGAGAACCTCTCCTACTTCGACCAGGCCACAGGCGAGAGCTATATCCCTTATGTCGTGGAGCCCGCGGTCGGCCCGGACAGGGTGATGCTCGCCTTCCTTGTGGATGCATACAACGAGGAGGTGGTCCGCGGCGAGGAGCGCACCGTTCTGAAGCTTCACCCGCGCATCGCCCCTACCAAAGCCGCCGTCTTCCCCCTCAGCAAGAAAGAACCCGTCTCGACGGTCGCCAAGAAGCTCTACGACGACCTCAAGGGCGACTACCGCCTGTTCTACGACGACTCCGGTTCCATCGGCCGCCGCTACAGGCGCCAGGACGAGGCCGGGACGCCCTTCTGCGTGACTGTGGACTTCGACACTCTAGACGACAAGAAGGTCACCATCCGCGACCGCGACACGATGGAGCAGGAGCGCGTGCCGATAGAGGCCGTACAGGAGCGCCTGAAGGCGTTGATCTCCTGCTAGATGGCGAAGCCAATAGCCCTCTGGGCTGTACCCCGCTCCCTCTCGACCGCCTTCGAGCGGGTGTTCGTCGAGAGGGACGACCTCGAGGTCCTCCACGAACCCTTCTCGGCCTCCTACTACTACGGCGAGGACCGCCTGAGCGACCGCTACGCCGACGTTGCGCCCGATGCGGAGCACAACTACGAGAGGGTCCGTGCGGAGATCCTCAGGCCGCGTCAGAAGCGGGTCTTCCTCAAGGACATGGCCTACCAGGCCAAGGGGGTGATGGGACCCGAGTTCATCTCCAACTTCGTGAACACCTTTATCGTCAGGGATCCCAAGTACGTGCTCTCTTCCCTCTACAAGATGTGGCCGGACTTCACCCTGGAAGAGGCCGGCTATGAGGAGCTCTATTGGGCGTTCAGGTACGCCACCCAGGCGGGGGAAGACCCAGTGGTCGTCGACGCCATGACCTTCTCGGAGAACCCGGTTGGCATACTCTCCGCCTACTGCGAGCGCGTCGGTATACCTTTCCAGCCCGGTGCCCTGTCGTGGGAGCCCGGGGAGGTCGAAGAATGGAAGGACTGGGAGCAGTGGCACGAAGCGGCGCAAGAGAGCACCGGGATCAGGAGGGCGGAGCGCAGGGATCCCGCGCTGCCGGAGAGACTGCAAGAGGCTTACGAGCACTGCCTCTCCTACTACTACACCCTCGCCGCACACACTATATCGCCGGGTTAGCACGCTACGCCCTTCGGGCTTCGCTTGTCAGCATTTCAGCCTTTGCAGTTCGGTTCCTGCCCAGTCGCGCGTGAAGCGCCAAAGCAACGGACCGCCTCCTCCCTTCTGACAAGCTGAAAGCCGCCCGGCTTCGCCGGGCGGCTTGCTGAAAGGCGCGAAGCGCCGTGCTGACAAGCCATCCGCAGGGTGGCGTGCTGACTAGCTATTCCTCCGGGATCTCGCTGTAGACCATGTTGAGGTCCATCCCCTGGGCTCGCCGGTAGAGCCTGAAGCCTACGTAGAGGCCGAGCGCCACGCCGTAGAGGACCAGCATGTAGATCAGGGATTGGCCGTTGTTGACGCCGTATGTGGCGTCGGTCAACCACTTGATCAGGCAGAAGATCAGGAAGGCGGCGAAGGCGACCGCCGCAACGGTCACGAGCGGGATGCCGAGGACGCTGTAGCGGGCTATGGGTGAGGCGTTGTAGATCTCGGGCTTGCGCCAAGGGAGCACAGCCGCCGCGATAGCCGAGCCGAGGAACGTGACCGCGATGACGAGCGTGGCGTCCAGGGTGTAGGTGGCGAAGTTCTCGCCGAAGGCGTAGAGGTAGCTGATCGGGATCGAAGGGATGAGCATGAGCGCCAGCGCGACGTAGGGGACACCGTTGCGCGAGGTCCTGGCTACCGACTCGGGGAGCACCCTGTCAAACGCCGTGGCGAAGACGACGCGGGTGGAGGAGAGGAACACTGTCCCCACCCACCCGAAGAACCACAGCGCCAGGAGACCCACTAGGATGGCCTGCAGCAGGGGGTTCTCGAGGAAGAAAGCCGCGAAGAGGCCAGGATAGGGCCACACAGCGGTCGGGGCGTTCTCCGCACCGGACCAGTAGGCGTTTGCCGACGCGTAGTAGAAGTCCCAGCCGAACGTCTTGGCGAAGAGCGCTAGCATGATCACCGCGACTACCGAGGTCGCTATGAGCGCTCCACCCATCGCGTAGATGTTCTTGCGGAAGTCCGAGGCGCCCCTCACTTCACCGTACAGAGTAGCGCCCCAGCTAGACCACAGATTGAAGAAGACGATCATCGGTATGAGGAGAAGGGTTGGCCCGAGAGCGAGGGTGGCCGGAGCGGCGTTCTGGATGCTGCCGGCCTCTATGGTCTGCTGGTAGGCGTTGCCGGAAGCGCCGTAGAGCTCGCTAGCCTCGGAGTTGAAGGCCGATACGAAGCTCGCGTTCGAGTTGATGAGCAGCAATACGAGCATGATCGCCAGCCCGACGAGACCCCCGTAGAAGCAGCCCTCCTGGATGCGGGCATAGGCTCGCATCCCGAGCGAGATGTAAATCGAGGCCAGGATCGCGACGGTCAGCGAGGCTGTGAAAAGGCCGGCGGCCCCTCCGAAGAAGCTCGCGATCCCGTCTAGGTTCAGGATAGTTGCCAGCGGCACGAGCACCTGAACGTTCAGGATGTTCGCGTAGATCGGTACCCAGTGCCACAGGATGAACCACCACCCCGTCACCGCGAGCACGAAGCCGATTCCGCCGCCCAGCACTCGGCTCTGCCACACGTAATCGCCGCCGGCTCTGGGCATCACGGCGATCAGGGAGGCGTAGGTCACGGCCTGGAAGACGAGGTAGAGCCCCGAGAGGACTATAGCCCAGATGAGGGCGCCGTCAGGGATGAAAGGGGCGAAGGAGAAGATCCAGAGGCCGAGTGTGATCAGGTTGATCGAGAAAGCGGCGTAGATGAAGCCGTCCCAGACCGACCAGCCCCGCAGAAGACCTGTCGCCTTCCGCTGGAATAGATCACCTGCCCCCGAGTCTGTTGTCGTGTTGCTCGCCATGCGTCTATCCTCCTTTATCCGCTGGTCAGTATGAACCGCTTGACTTTGCTCTTGCCGTCCAGGTCAACCACCGCGCCGAGCAGCTGTCCCTGCTCGTAGGAGCTGCCCGGGTTGATGCAGAGCGTGCGCCCGATTCTGGTGTTGCCCTTCGCCTCGTGGATGTGACCGTGCAGCGCGAGGGCCGGCTGCCCCTCCTCGATGGCCTCCCGCACCGCCGTCGATCCAACGGGTACGATCGAGCGCCCCCCGTGCTTGGGGCGCAGGTCCTCGGTGAGCTCCGGGGCGTCGTCGAGACCAGAGCCGTAAGGCGGGCAGTGGAAGTTGTAGATCGTGCGCTCGGGCGGGGCCGTTACCTGCTCTACCATCTTCCGCAACCGCTCTCCGAGGTCCTCCTCGTCCTCTTCGCGGTAGGTGTCCCACGGGGTGCGATTCGACCAGCCGGTCGAGACCATCTGGTAATCCCCAAACTCGACGACCCGTCCCTCCGCGAGCTCCACCCGCTTGGCTCCGGCGATGATCTCGTCCACCTCGAACTGGTCGTCGTTGCCGGGAGAGACGAAGCACCTGATGTCGGTGCCCTCGAGCCGCTCGTCCGCCATCTGCATCCAGCGCTCGATGGTCCCGAGCATCTCCTTGTAGAA
>DASZKL010000030.1:0-2270 GCA_035947015.1 Rubrobacteraceae bacterium | reverse complement strand
AGGTCCGAAGCGTGCTGAGAGCCTGCGAAGCAGGCGTGCTGACTGGCTAAGTTGCCAGATACGGCGTGGTGCCGTATTGCTCCAGCCCCCCCTGATGAACGCTGCTCTCTTCGCCGAGCTCCATCCTGAGGCGATCTTTGCGGCCGCTGAAGCCGAACTCGTGGAGCAAATCGTGCGCCGGGCTTTCGGTAGGGCCGGAAACGGCAATCTCCACGGACGAGCCGTCGCGCGCCTCTAGAGCATGGGCGAGGAGGAGGCGGGCCACTCCGGGGGTCGAGGCCACAAAGGGCCCGAAGCGAGTCCTGTGACCCGAAGCGCTGCGTATCAGATAGCCCTTTATCCGCCCTGACGAGTCACGGGCGACGAGTCCCCGGCCTGGCTGCAGATTCAAGGTGGCAAAGATCAGGGGCGACCGGTCCCCCCCGTAGGACCAGCGATCCACACCGTAGAGCTCTGGCAGATCCCCCAAAGCGAGCGTGTCGACCCTGTGCCCGTCGGCTCCTTCCCACGCTGCATGCGGCGGTGTTCTCTCCTCGAGGCGGTATACGGTGCGCGGCGCGGTCGGCCTGAAACCCAAAGAGAGGTACAGCCTCTCGGCCTGTCGGGTCGAGTAGAGCCGGACGACCTTCGCCCCTCGGGAGCGGAGGTAGATGACGGCCCAGGAAGAGAGCGTGTAGCCCAGCCCCATCCTGCGGTAGCCGTCGTGGACGCCGAGGTGACAGAGGATTCCTATCCTCCCGAACGGCACCGCGCCGACCATCCCGGCCAAGGAGCCGTCCGAAGCCTCCGCTACAGCCCAGCGGGCGTCGCGCACGCCACGCAAGAGATCAAAGGCCGCAGGGTCAGCCGACCAGCGTACGACCGAACGGAGCTCCAGAACGCGCTCGAGGTCCACGTCACCCATCTGCCGGATGCGAACGCCGGATCCGGAGCGTTCGTCCGCGCCGGGCAGGATCCTCAGCCCGTTCCGAGATACTGTCTTGTTCTCGACTTCTTCGCTTCTTGTGAAGGCCAGCAATGTTCCCCCGATAAGATTTGCATTGGACAGAGTTCTCCGCGATCAGAGAATTACGCGGATGCCCCGAGTGCGCCCCTTAAAGGGACGGTCGGGGCAGGGACGGTCGAGGGAGCCGTCCCGCGAAGGACCTAGCGGTGGGCGCTGTTTGGTCTGCTTCCACGCGCGTAATGCTACAACACGCCGCACCCCGATGGAAGGCCCTACGCGCAATTCAACATCGCCACGTCGCTGTAACCAGCCTTGCTAACTGATTTGTGGGCGGTTAAGAGCACCTTTATTGCAAGAACGGACCATTTTGTTACAATGCCTCTCACTACTGACGACCTGACGAATGAAGGAGCGGCAAGAGTGCGAGCCACGCTACAGCCCGGTCTGACGAATAGGCTGACCAAGTATCTCAGGACCACCCAGCAGCTGATCGAGGAGGGCCGCGACGCGGTCTCGAGCAAGGAGCTCGGCGACTTCACCGGCATCAACCCGGTACAGGTGCGCAGGGACCTGAACGCCATAGGCTTCTCTGGCACCCGCGGGGTAGGCTACCAGGCTTACGACCTCGTCGAGGCTGTCAGGAACATCCTGGGCTTGAGGCAGACCTACAACATCGCGCTGGTCGGCGCCGGCAACCTCGGGAGCGCCATCGCGGCTAGCACCATCCTGCCCAAGAGGGGCTTCGTCATCCACGACGTCTTCGACAACGCCCCGGAGAAGATCGGGCGCACGGTAGGCAACGTGGTCGTCAAGCACATAGACGAGCTCAAGAAGAGCGTAGACGAGGCGGAGGAGATCATCGGCATCATCGCCACCCCCGCCTCCTCAGCCCAGGAGGTCGCCGAGCTGATGGTCGACTCCGGGATCAGGGTGATCCTCAACTACACCGACGTCCTCCTCCACGTCCCCTCCGACGTGGACGTCCACCGTATAGACCCGACCGCCCAACTCATGCATACACTCTATTACCTTACCCAGGCCGAGGGACAGGAGGCTTCTTAGCACGCTGGCTCCCTTCGGTCGCCAGCTTTTCAGCACGGCGCTTCGCGCCTTGTCAGCACGCTTTGGGCCTTTACAAAAGGCCCTCGCTTTCAGCATTTCAGCTTGCTCTCTGCCCTGACAAGCTGAAAGCCCTCGAAGACGGCGTGCTGGAAAAGAGGAAGAGCCCGGGGCGCTCTTTAGGGGTGATAGGTGGGGAAAGGGAAAGGAGGAGAAACGCCCCGGACTCTTTAATTGTGCGTCGGTTTAGCTTCGCACCAACCGA
>DASZKL010000029.1:0-5375 GCA_035947015.1 Rubrobacteraceae bacterium | reverse complement strand
GTCCTAGGGTATGCGCCCTTCTCCCGTGCCTCTCAGAGTGATGAAAGCCGTATAACAGTAGAGGTAACAACAGGCGGTATCTGACAACACTCTGCGGACAGAAATACGCCTACCTATGCGGGTTTACTACATACCTAAAGGCCTCGGTATATGACTGAAAATCATGGTGTCCCCGGTTCGAGTCCGGGTCCCGCCACCTAAGAGGTACCTGCACACCCGGTGCCCAAAAGACGACCTCTCGGGCGTTTCGGTCAGCGCCGCCAGACCCGATAACCCGGGTCAGCCTCGTTGCTCGAGAATGGGTGCGGTCAGGTCCCTTAGGCGCACCCTTTGCCTGCCGCGTTCGTCGAAGTTTGTAGGATCTAGCCACCGCAAGAAAGCGGCCTCGAGGGCAGGCCATTCCCGGTCGAGCGCTGCGTACCACGCGGTATCGCGGTTGCGACCCTTGTAGACAGCGGCCTGGCGAAACACTCCTTCGAACGACAGCCCGAGGCGCTGTGCCGCCGCGCGGGACCTCGCGTTGAGCGCGTCGCACTTCCATTCGTACCGGCGGTAGCCGAGGGCGAACGCCCGCTTCATCATGAGGTACATGGCCTCAGTTGCCGCAGGGGTCCGCTGCAAGTGGGGCGAATAGTTGATGTGGCCGATCTCGATCGTCCCGCTCTCGGGGTTGATCCGCAGATAGCTCGCTACCCCGACCGCCTGGTCTCTGGTGTTGTCGACGACCGCGTGGAAGAGCGGATCGCTGCCACGGCAATCGGCGTTGATCCAACCAAGATAGTCCTCGAAGGTCTCGAAAGGGCCGTATGGCAGGTAGGTCCAGATTCTGCCTTCCGTGTCAATCGAATTGGCGTCGTAGAGGTCGGCTACGTGGCGGTCGGGATCTAGCGGCTCAACGCGGCAGTAGCGTCCCACCATCGGGTCGGACGGTGGGCGAGGCGGGGGCTTCCAGCCATCGAGGGCGAACCCGATCGGCTGGCCTAGGTCGTTCAGATCTTGCGGCATGTCAACCACCTTCTGACTCGGGTCTGCGTGAATGGGTCATGATAGCCTTGATGTTCTGGTTGGCCACGATGATAAGGGTGGCAGGAAGGCGGAGCGCGCGTGCATATCGAAGTCTCAACCCGAAACGTGGACGGACAGGTCACATCCCTTGGTAGCGCCGGGCCGTTCTCCCTGGTAGTTGATCGTCCCGCCGAAGGCGGGGGCGGGGGGCTTGGCTTCAACGGCGGGCAATTGCTGTATCTTGCGGTCGCCGGGTGCATCTCGAACGACCTCTTCCGAGACGCTCGGGCGGCCGGCATCGAGTTGAGCAGTGTCCGGGTAAGAGTGAGCGGAGACTTCGTGGGTGAGCCGGCGGTCTCGGATGAAATCCGGTATGAGGTCGAAGTAGCTGGCAACGTCCCCGAGGACCAGCTCAGAGATCTCGTCGATCAGGTCGACGAGGTCGCCGAGATCCCCAACTCCCTGAGGCGGGGGACGAACGTGCGTCTGGTCGGGGCAAAGGTGAACCGCTCCTCCTAGACCAACCGATTCTGCGTCGAGAATCGGAGCCACCCGAGCCTAGTCGTCGGGCACCTTCGTCTCTCGTCTGGCGATCGCGCAGATCTATGGCTCTTCGCCGAGTGGGACTTATCGAGTGGGCCGTTGGTCCCCGCTCGGAGGCTGAAGTGAGCGTTTGTATGGGTCGTGTTCGGCGTACGCCTCCACGGCACGGGCGAGCATCTCCTTCTCCTCAGCGATGTAGTGCTCGATCGCGCGCCTGAACCCGGCGTGGCGGATCTGGTGCGCACTGTAGGTCAGGGTAGGGAGGAAGCCGCGTGCGAGCTTGTGCTCCCCTTGCGCGCCGGCCTCGAAGAGCTCGAGATGACGTTCGATGGCGAACTCGATCCCCTGGTAGTAGCACAGGTCGAAGTGCAGGTTTCGCCGCTCCTCGGCGGCGCCCCAGTAGCGGCCGTAGAGGGATGTGCCCTTGAAGAAGAAGAGTGCGCCAGCGAGTGGGCGCCGCGATAGCTCGTCGCGCGCGAGGACGAGCAGGATGCGGTCTCCCATCGTCCGGAAGGTCTCGTGGAAGAACGCCTCGGTGAGGTAAGGGTAGCCCCACTTCCTATCGAACGTGCCTGCGTAGAACCGGTACATCGAGGCCGCGTAGGCCTCGTCCAGGGCCTCCCCCGTGAGTCGCTCGGTCATCAGGCCCTCGCCCCCAAGCTGACGGCGTTCGCGCTCGATCTGGCGGCGACGCTTGCCTTTCAGGGCTTCCAGATAGTCGGAGAAGGTGTTGTAGCCTGGGTTGCGCCAGTGGAATTGCAGCGAGTGGCGCACCGCGAACCCCTGCTGCGTGAAAGCCTCGAGATCCCTCTCGGGGAGGAAGAGCGCGTGCGTCGAGCTGACCTGAAGCTCGTCGCCCAGAGTCCGCGTCGCCTCGAGCAGGGCGCGTGTAACCGCCGCGCGGGTGGCTGGATTCTCCGAGACGTCGGGGCGCAAGAGGAGCTTCGGGCCCGTGGCTGGGGTAAATGGCACGGCGGCTACGAGCTTCGGGTAGTAAGGGAGTCCGTGCCGCTCGTACGCCCGCGCCCACTCCCAGTCGAAGATGTATTCGCCGTAGGAATCGGTCTTGAAGTAGAGACAGAGGGCGCCAAGGATGCGGCCTCCGTCCTTCTCACCCCTGCAAACGAGGTAGACGGGTTCCCATCCGCTCCCTGGACCGATGCTGCCCGAACGCTCGAGCGCGCGCAGGAACTCGAAGTCGAAGAACGGAAAATCTGGCGGCTCTAGCGCTCGCCACGCCGCTTCGCCTGCGCGCTCGATACCGTCGAGGAACTCGACCTGCATCGCGCCAGCACCCGCCCGCGGGTGCATCTGTCTCTCGGGGTAAGCCGTGGGCAACTCCTTCGTGGCGTCGGTACGATACCGACTATTCTACTCGTACCCGTTCATCCCGCTCTCGTAGCTCGCCTCTTCGCCCTGAGAAAAGCTCCAGACGCCTGTGCCGCCTTTGGGGTCGGCACCCTGGCCAAGACCTCCTCCAGATCATCTATGCGCTCGACGAGGAAGGAGAAGCCCCGGCGCAGATCCTGCTCTACCTTCCCCTCGAGCAGGAACGCACCCCGCTGGTGCAGGATGTGACCATAGCGGCTGTAGACGCCCTCGAAGATAGTGGCTTGGAGCAGGCCGGCCTCATCTTCGACCAGCAAGAAGTAGACGGGGCGTCCGCTCCTGGTGGGTGGTCGCTGCAGCTCCTCGAGGAAGCCCGCCGCCCGTACCCGCCTCCCGTGGGGAAGGCGGAGGATCTCCTGGCTCGGGGTGACGCGGAGCCGCTTCAGAACCCCCCTGTAGCGCGAGAGCGGGTGATGGGAGACGTTGAGGGAGAGGGTCTCCCACTCCATTCGCTCGCGCTGGTCGGGAGCGAGCGGCAGATAGCAGGTCCGGTTCGTCAAACCCTCGCGCACCTCCCACCAGCTCGCAGGGTGGGGGAGGGGTAGCTCTGCCTGGCGCCGCCTGGCGCGCGAGCGCTTCTCTGGGAGGTCGCGGACCGCCGAGAGCAACCCGTTGCGGCTGGCTTCGGGCGCCAGATGGTCGAGAAAGCCCGCGCGTATGAGGTTCTCCAGCGCGTCTCGCTCCACCTCGGTGCGCTGGTAGAGGTCCGCGACGGAGGTGAAGGGACGCTCCTCTCTTTCGAGGAGGATCGAGGAGAGCGCCCTCCCCGAGAGGCCCTTGGTGTACTTGAGCCCAACCCGGAGGGACGCGCCGTCATCCTCGACGGTGAAACCCTCTCCCGAGAGGTGGATATCCGGGGAGAGCATCTCTATCCCTTCGCGCCTGGCTTCGTTGAGGAGAGTTCTGGGACTGTAGAAGCCCATCGGCTGGGAGTTGAGGAGGGCGCAGAAGAACTCGGCCGGAAAGTGGCACTTCATATAGGCCGATGCGTAGGCGAGGGAGGCGAAGGAGGAGGCGTGGGCGGCGGAGAAGCCGTAGGCGGCAAAACCCTCAACCCAGGAGAAGACCTCACGGGCGGTCTCCTCCGGGACGCCGCGAGAGACGGCTCTCCGCACGAACTCCTCCTCGAGCCTCTTCATGGCACCGGGTCCGCGATCGTGGGTCATGGCGCGCCGGATCTGATCCCCCTCCGCCAGCGAGAAGCCGGCGACCAGGTGGGCAACCTCAAGGACCTGCTCCTGGAAGACGAGAACCCCGTAGGTGGATCTGAGCACGGGCTCTAGTTCCTCCAGAGGCACCGAGTACCCCTCCTTGCCGCGCCTCCTCAAGACGTATGGGGTCACGAGGTCTCCGAGTACCGGACCCGGCCTGAAGAGCGATATCTGGGCCACCAGGTCCGAGAACCGCTTGGGATGGAGCCGGCGACTCAAGGCCATCTGCCCAGGGCTCTCGAGCTGGAACATCCCGGCATTCCTCCCGCTGCTTATCAGGGCGTAGGTCTCCCTGTCTTCCGGTGGGGGGTCGTAGGGGTCTACCTTCTCTCCCGTTCTCCGGGATGCCAGCTCCCCTGCGGCGTGGAGCGCCGTGTGCATCCTCAAGCCCAGCAGGTCGAGCTTGGGCATCCCGGCGTATTCGAGGTCGTCCTTGTCGTACTGGACCCGCAGGAGCCCCGGCATCCCCGATGGCTCTACGGGTGCGAGCTCGGGGAGGTGGTGGCGCTCGTTGCCGAAGACGAGCCCGCCGAGGTGGGTCCCGGCCTGCAGGTAGCGGCCCGCGAGCCGCCCCGAGAGCTCCAGGAGGAGCCTGTGTCTCCGCCTGTCTTGCAGCGGATGGCCGCGCATGGCGGGCTCGGCGAGCGCCTCCTCCCAGCCGGAGATGGGGTTGTAGGTCCGCCCGCGGTCCCTGAAGCGCGTCGGCACGTGCCTGCTGAGTTCGTCTACCTCGCGCGGAGTGTGCCCGAGGGCCCTGGCGCAGACCCGCACGGCGCCCCGGAGCGACATGGTCTGGGCCGTCGCCGCCACCGCTACGCCGTGCTCTGCGTGCCGCCGCACTAGCTCGTCGCGGACCTCGTCGCGCCTCAGGGAGCAGAGGTCGAGGTCTATGTCAGGGGCGTCGGAGCGGAACTCGTGCATAAAGCGCTCGAAGAGGAGGTGATTGGAGAAGGGCTCGGGCTGGGTGAGCCCCAGGCAGTAGGCGACGAGCGAGTTCGCCGCGCTACCTCGCCCCGTCACGGGGATACGCTTCTCCCTGGCTATCTCCACCGCTTCGCGGGCGACGAGAAAGTATGGGGCGAACCCGAGCTCAGCTATGCACGAGAGCTCGGGTTCGCCCCTTACTTTCTCGTCGCCCGCGAGGCGGTGGAGATAGCCAGGGAGAAGCGCATTCCCGTGACGGGGCGAGGTAGCGCGGCGAACTCGCTCGTCGCCTACTGCCTGGGG
>DASZKL010000028.1:0-3812 GCA_035947015.1 Rubrobacteraceae bacterium | reverse complement strand
GTGCCAGGGAGCCGACAATTAATTCCAAGAAGGGGCTTACACGCGCCCCATCGACTGACAACGCGAGGGGAGAGTGCGCATGACCAGAGGGCTATCAGAGGCAGTGTTCACCGCGATAATGGTTGTGGTGCTGATCACCATGTTCTTGGCTGGCATGGCCGCGACAGTGCCTTGAACCACGAGTAGAGCGAGGTCGCGCGCCGGGCTGAAGCCACCCCCTGCACGACAGGGCGCTGGTCAACAGGGCCGTCGATCCATCGGCACGCAGCCGCGGGTCAGTCGGGATGGTAACTGCCAGGCTGCGTACCTGGAGGCGTCGGCGGGCTGGCGCGCCGCTTCGAGAGACGCCGGTTGTAGATGCGGACCATGTTCTCGGCCCACTCGCGGGCCGGGAAGTCTGGGCTCTTATCGAAGCGCACCAGCCAGTCGTCGCGATCTGCGGCGCGAACTACGAAGAACGCGGCCCCCTCTTCGCGTACGGCGAGTTTCTCCTCGGCTCGTGGATCTGGCGTCTCCATCGCTAGAGCCGTACCTTGACCTTGCCGTCTTCGACTACAACCTCGTAGCGGCGCAGGTTGATGTTCGAGAAAGCCAGGCATCTACCCGTCGGCACGTGGTACTCGAGGCCGTGCCAGGGGCAAGCGACGATCTCGCCCTCGTAATCCCACTCGAACCTCCAGTCGTTCTCTTCGCGGGCGACGAGGGTGCCGGTAGTCGTCTTCCCCTCGCACAGGGGACCAGTCTGGTGGGGACAGACGTTGGGCAGGCCATACAGCCTCCCCGCGATGTTGAAGACCCCGATCTCGCGCCTCCCGACCCTGACCACCTTGTGGGTGCCCTCCGGGAAGTCCGAGATGTCCCCCACCACGTGATCCCTGTTCGCCATCAGAGGTTCAAGCGGCGGCCCTTGGCGTCGATCTTGAAGAGCTTGAGGGCGTTCTCCCCGAACACCTTGCGCCGCACCTCGTTCGAGAATGGGATCTGGTGCACCTTCGAGGGGTGGTCGAAGTCGTGGTGCGGCCAGTCCGAGGCGAAGATCGTCCGATCCTCGCCGTCGTAGAGCTCCATCATGGTGACGAGGTCCCCGAGGTCCTCCGGCTCCTCGACGGGCTGGGTGGCGTAGTAGAACTTCTTCATGTAGTGGCTTGGGCGCTCCTGCAGGATGGGGATCTCGCGCCGCCGCTCCAGATACTCCTTGTCCATGCGGTTCATGAGGAAGGGCACCCAGGAGATGCCTACCTCGGTGAGGGCGATGCGCAGCTGCGGGAAGCGCACCGGCACCCCGGCGCTGATCATGTGCACCAGGTTGGCCATGATCGAGAACGTGTGGCCGCAGATGTGCCGGCCGAACTCCGTCTCGAAGACGTGGAGGTTGAAGGGGAAGACAGGGTGGACGACGGTGACGCTGTGCAGCAGGACGGGCAGGTCCGCCGCTTGGGCCGCCTCGTAGATGGGGTCGTACCGTCTGTGCCCCCAGAGCGGATCCAGGCCGGCGCACGGCAGGTAGACCCCGACCATCCCAGGCTCCCCTGCGTAGCGCTTTATCTCCCTAGCCGCGTCCTCGGGGTCTTGGGGACAGGCGATGATGCATCCCAGGAGGCCCTTCTCTTGGGAGCACCACTTCTCCAGGAGCCAGGTGTTGTAGGCTCGGGCGAGAGCAGCCGCGTAATCCGCCTGGGTGATCATCGCGATCTTGAGGAGGTGGTCGGGGAAGAGGATCCCTATGTCAACGTGGATCTCGTCGAGCTCTTCCCGCATCTGCTCGGCTGTGTGGACCATGCGCCTTCCTTCGTGGCCGCTCGGGAAGCGGGCCTCGTACCACGTCATCCCCGGGGAGAAACCGGGGATATCGAGGTAGTACTCCTCCACATCGGCGACGTTCTCCAGAGCCTTGCGCCACGGCATGTCGCAGTAGGGTGCTAGTTCCCCCGGCGACTCGTGGACGTGGACGTCGCAGTCGACTACGAGGATGTCCTCGAGCTTCTCCTTGCGCCCCTTCGGTCCCGTTAGGGTCTTTGGCAAACCACTCTCCTTTACTTAGTGCATCGCCCAGCCGCCGTCGATCATGATGGTCTGACCGGTGATGAAGGACGCCGCGTCGCTGGCGAGGAACGTGACCAGGTTTCCGACGTCCTCTGGTGTGCCGCGGCGCTTGAGGCACTGCGCCTCCAGGATGCGCCTGTTCAGAGCCTCCTGGTCCGGGTGGACCCTCTCGGCGGCGGTGGGAAAGGCGCCTGGCGAGATAGCGTTGACCGTCACCCCTTCGGGGCCGACCTCCCGGGCGAGCGTGCGGGTGAAGCCGACCACCGCTCCCTTGGAGGAGACGTAGTCGAGGAAGCCTGCCCAGCCGATGAAGAAGGTGATCGAGGCTACGTTGATGATGCGGCCGTGCCCGCGATCCCTCATGTGAGGAAAGACAGCACGGGCGCAGAGGAAGTAGCCCTTCAGGTTCACGGCCAGCACCCGGTCCCATTCTTCCTCCTCGATCTCCATCCACGGACGCAAGGGGTAGATCGCGGCGTTGTTGACGAGGATGTCCACCCCGCCGAGCTCGCCCACCACCTTCTCTACCATCGCCTCCGTAGAACGACGGTCGGAGACGTCGGCCTCGAGCGCTATGCAGCGGGTGCCGTTGGACGAGACCTGCTCCGCGACCCGCTCGGCGTCTTCGCGCGCCACGTCCACCGCCGCGACCGCCGCGCCCGCGGCGGCGAGCGAGCCGCAGATGCCCTCGCCCAGGCCTCCTCCGCCGCCGGTGACGATCGCCACTCGGTCCTCGAGCCCTGCCATCTGCGCGAACCTCCTCTAGCCAGACGCTTCGACGAGGCCCTTTCCCAGCCTCTCAAGCCCGTCGGTGATCATACACAAGCGGTCGAATCGCAACAAGAAAGCTCGTTGCCCGAAGCGGGGCAGCGCTAGGCGAGGGTGAAGATACTCACCTAGCTCCTGAACAGCCGCCGCACGAGGATCGAGGCCAGGATCGTCGATGTGGCCGTCGTAGCCCCCTTGAGCACCGCCTCAAGGACGTCGTCCTTGATCCCGCGCTGCTCGGGTATGTTTATATAGCGTTCGGTCACCTGATGGCTTATGACGTAGGCTATCCCGGCCGCCATCAGGGTTATCAGCCGCTGTTGCGTAGCGTCGTCCATGACTCCCCTTGCTCCGCTCGCATTCCGCTGCGATCGATACCCGCACGCAGCGGCGCACAAACACTCAGTGTTTGCTCCTCTCGCCGCGACGGGCGCGCCCGCGGAACGTTCGGGCATCGCGGCGCAATCCCCGGCTCATCGTGGTCCGCTCCTGCCGGCAAGAAGCTGCGGCTCCTCCGCCGGTTACCGGGGAGGCAGGGTCTCTACCCATCCTCGAGCTACTAAGCCTGGCTCTCCTGTTCCCTGGCCTGCTGCTCCACCTCTTGCTGCTCGCCGAGCATCGGCCGCTCCTCCGGGAACTGCACGTCGTTGACCGTTATGTTGACCTCGGTCACCCTCAGCCCCACCAGGTTCTCTACCCGGTTGATCACGTTGCGCCTGACCGCCTCGGTGACCTGAGGGATCGACACGCCATACTCGACGGCCATCGTGAGGTCGATAGCCGCCTCCTCCTCGCCAGCCTCCACCGAGACGCCGCGGCTGAAGTTGGCAGAGCCGCCGGTCACGCTCTGCAAGAAACCCCCGACGGCTGCGGCGGTGCTGCCGCCCATCTGCACATTCTCGACCTCCTGCGCCGCGATGCCGGCGACCTGGGAGATGACGGCGTCGCTTACGCTGGTATTGCCGCGCTCGCTCCGGAGGGGACTCTGCTGCTCCGCCTGG
>DASZKL010000027.1:0-2681 GCA_035947015.1 Rubrobacteraceae bacterium | reverse complement strand
CTTGCCCGTTGTCCTCGACGGCCTGCGATCTCTGGGCCGCATCCTCTTCGGGGCGCGATCGGGCTGCGCTGCGTATGGGCGTGGGGCGGCTCCGCCCCGTCGCGCCGAAGTCCCCGGCGGGTGGGGCGTCGTCGCCATCGGAGAGCTCTTCGAGGGCGGTGGCACCGACGTTCACCGCGTCGCGCAGAGCCCGCGCCTTCGCCCTCGTTTCGGCCATCCGGATCAGGTGCGGCACTATGTTGCGTCCGACGTTCTCTGGGGAAGCGTCGCCTATCCCGGAGAAACGCCGCCCGTCGTCCATCTCGGCGGTCGCCATGACTATCGCCACGCTACCGTTGGAGTCGTCGGGGACCTGGATGAGCTCGGTGTCTATGCCACGGAGACCACGGCTGTGGGCCTCATCGAGCAATCCCGCGAACAGGACGTATTGCTTGCCCTGTCTGGTAATCATGAACTCGTCTCTCATGATGTCCTCTAGCGTCCTCCCCGAGCGACGGTCTCTCTGTAGTCCTCGCCTTCGAGGGAGATCCACTCGCACATGGCTATTATGCGGCTCGCCGTCCGCTCCCCGAGTTGCGATGCCAGATCCTTGGGGCCGATGTTGGAGGTGAAGAGAGTGGGCAGCGCCTCGCGGTAACGATGGTTGACGACGACGAAGAGGCGCTCCCGCACCCACGGGTTGGGCTTCTCCGCCCCGAGATCGTCGAGGACCAGCAGATCCGCGTTCTTGACGGCGTCCATCCACTCGTCAAGATCCCGGCCCGGGATCATGTACGCCTCGCGCAGATTATCCAGAAACTCGGGAACGGTCACGAAGAGCGAAGGCACCCGCTTTCTCTGGATGAGCTCGTTCATCACCGCTACCGCGAGATGGGTCTTCCCGGTACCTACGTCGCCGCAGAAGTACAGCCCCCTACCGGCTTCCTTGTTCTCCTCCCAGTTCTTGAGGTAGGTCTCGACCTTCTCGGCAGCCCGGGCGGCGCTCGGGCTGAAGTAGGGCTTGAAGTTGGCGAAGGTGTAACCCCTCATGCGCTTGGAGAGCCCGCTGCGGTTCCGGAGGGTCGCCACGCGGGCGTCGCGGCGCATGTGCTCCCACTCGCGCTGGTCGTTCTTCTTCTCGCACTCTGGGGTGCAGGGATGGTAGTACCACTCGCCTGGCTTACCGTACTTCCCCTGGAGCGCCGGTGGGAACTCTACCCACTCGGCCTGGAGTTCCCGACCGCAGTGTGGGCAGACCTTGTCGTCGAGCCTGAGCGCCTCGGCCTGGCCCTTACTCGCCGAAGAGCCACTCATAGCCCTCCCGGCGTCGGGCAGCAGATTGTCGATCCGTTCCATCCCTCACCCCCTCCCCTATCTTCAACGCCCCGCCCCGCACCGCGCCGCTCTGCTCGACCAGCCTGAGCTTGCGGTCCTTCTCGAAGCGCTCGACATCCTCGAGCATCTTCACGCCCCGCTCGACCCACCGTTCGAGGATGCTCCGCACGTAGCCCACCCGCCTCGCGTCGCGCTCGCTCGCGATCCTCAAAGCCTCCCTGACCACGTCGGCATCGAGACCGTCCCGCTCGCAGTAGCCATTCAGGAACTCAAGTATATGCGGCGCCGGCAAGGACCCCATGAATCGGAAGTAGTCGTCCGCCGAGACCCCCTCCGGTTCCGCCCGCACAACCTCAACGTCGCGCACGGGAGGCTGCTCAACGTCCCCTTCGAGAGACCCGCGGGGTAGCTCTCTCGCCGTCGGCGGCTGCTCGGCGACCTCCACCCAGCCGTCCCGTTCGACGACGAAGCCGGCCTCTAGGAGGGCCTCGAAGGACTCCTCGACCCTCGCCGGAGTCGACCGCAGAAGCTCAGCGAGCTCTTCGACCTCGACGCAGTCCTGCCCGATGTCGGGGAGGAGACGGAGCAGCTCGTAGAGGGCGACGGCCTCGGCCCCGAGGTGGGGCATCCAGCGGACGTAGAGCCGGGCGCGACCTCCCCGCGCTCTCTTCTCCCCCGGAGGTGCAAGCCTGACTCTCTCCATCCTGGTAGGCAGTATAACGGGCAAGGGTCGGTCTCTCCATAGTTAAAGCTTGTCAGCACGCTTAAGCCTGAGGCCCGAAGCGTGCTGAAAGGCGCGCAGCGCCGCGCTTACAAGCCGACGATCGCAGGGAGGAGGCGTGCTGACCGGCTAATATATAATTCTCATCCAGTGAGGTTCGAGCGCGCACTGCTGGGCACCAACGAGGTCTTCTTGCCCGATGGGATGCCACGCCCGGTCTACGAGTCCGTTCTCGACGAGTTGCGGCGCACAGGGCCCAAGAAGTGGGAACATAGAGTGCGCCGGGCGCACGGGCTGCTATTGGATGAGCAATATAGCTTCGGCATAAGAGATGGCGACAAGACCCACCCGACGGACTGGATCCCCCGCATCGTCCCTGCCTCGGACTGGGAGCGTCTCGAGCGCGGCCTAGAGCAACGCCTGCGTGCCATCAACGAGTTCTTGCGAAGGCTCGAGGCCGGCAAGGAGGAGGTAGTCCCGAGGGAAGTCGTGGAGAGCAGCATCCTCTATGACACATCGACCCCCAACCGCTTCGGTCCTGTGCCGGTGCGCCAGATCTCCTTCGACGTAGTGGCGGTGGAGAGCGAGAGATCGGGCGAGACCGGCGGCTGGGAGTACATCGTTATCGAGGAGAACGCCAAGATGC